>JBDTEI010000434.1:0-6025 GCA_039922675.1 Microcoleus sp. | reverse complement strand
TCTGGTGATGGAGAAAATTGCTGGGGCAAATTTGCAAGACTGGCTGAAACATCGGGGCCGCCCGATCAGTCAAGAACAAGCTCTGAACTGGCTCAAACAACTGTCGGAAATTTTAGACCAAGTTCACAGACTCAACTATTTTCATCGGGATATCAAGCCGCACAATATTATGTGCAAGCCGAACGGGCAGTTAGTGCTGATTGACTTCGGGACTGCTCGGGAAGTGTCGGGGACTTATTTCGCTAAGGTCGGCCAGGGGCAAAATGTCACTGGTATTGTTTCTCCTGGCTATACGCCGCCGGAACAAACTAATGGCAAGGCTGTTCCGCAGTCAGATTTTTTTGCTCTGGGGCGTACTTTTGTTTATTTGCTGACTGGGAAGCCACCGACGGCGTTTCCAGAGAACCCCCGCACGGGCAGATTAATGTGGCGCAAAGGAGCTCCTCAGGTTTCTGACCCCTTGGCTAATGTGATCGATTACCTGATGGCGCCTTTTCCGGGAAATCGACCTCAAAGTCCGCAGATGGTTTTGCAGTGCTTGGAGGAAATTAATCTCGACGGCACGGAAACTCAGTTGCCAACTCAGTTACCTACGACGGGGCAAACTAAAATTCGTGGCGGAAATACCGGGGGGGCTGGGGCGACGAAGCAGAATTCCATGAACCGCCTCAGACCTCTGAATTCTGCCGGTTTGAACAAGTCTGGGAAAGAGGTTTTAGATTGGAAAAAGAAGTTGCTGGCGGGCGCTGCTGTTTTGATGCTGGGTATTGGCGCGTCTCAAATTTATGGTTCGGTGCGTTACGGGGTGTTTCCGGCAAACCCGGTGTGGCTGCTTTCTAGTTTGCCTAGCAGCCAGTTTTTGGAAAGAAGTTTGGATAATGTCGGGAGTGTAAATGCGATCGCCCTGTCGCCGGACGGTCAAACTTTGGTCAGCGCAAGCTTTGGGACGATTAGAATTTGGAATCTGAAGACGGGACGCCTGGTGCGGACTCTCAATCCGGTGCATTCTAAAAAATCGGTCAACACGCTAGCGGTGAGCCCTGACAACTCGATGTTGGCCAGCGGCGGCAATGACAATAATGTGATTTTTTGGGATTTGAAGACGGGGCGGCGGGTGCGGACGATTGCCGCTCACAAAGCCGCCGTCAACGCGATCGCTTTTAGCAGCGACGGTAAAACTCTCGCTAGTGGCAGTGATGACAAAACTGTTCGCTTGTGGAATGTCAAAACCGGCAGCAGGTTGCGGACTTTGACCGGCCACGCCGGAGGAGTAAACGCGATCGCTTTGAGCCGGGACGGTAAAACTCTCGCTACCGGCAGCGAGGACAAGACTGTGCGTTTGTGGAATCTCGACACCGGAGAAGTCAGGAGAATTATCACCGGTCACGGGGGCGCGGTTAATGCTGTGGCTTTTAGCCCGAACGGCCAAGTTGTGGCTAGCGGTAGCAGCGACAATACGATCCGTCTGTCAAACGTGCAAGACGGGAAGCGTACCCGCACTCTTAGGGGGCATTCGAGCTGGGTGAGGACGATCGCCTTTAGCCCGGACAACCGCACTTTGATCAGTGGGGGCGGAGATATTATAGTTTGGGATTTGAAGACTGGAAAAGAAAGAAGCACTCTTTCGGGTCACAGTCAGTTTGTGAATTCTGTGGCCATTACCAAAGATAGCAAGACTTTAGTGAGCGGCAGTCCCGATCACACTATTAAGATTTGGCGAATGCCATAGTCATACCATTTTAGATTGAAGAATTGAAGAATTGAAGAATTGGTAAGAGACTGTCCTTTCTGGAATCACTTACCAGTCGCGCGGGTGAAGAGTCATCACAAATTATTAATGTTACTTTGATTACACCATCATTCTCGCTATTCATGATCACTACGAGCGGTTAAATCTCTCATACATTCGACAACAGTCTCATAGAATTCACATCTCAACCAACTTTCGTCCGCCCTCGCCGACTGAAAGTAAAGAGAAAAAATGGGATTTAAGGTGCGCAATGCGCACCCTAAGAATGATTAAATACGAATCATTTAACTTGCCAAAACCATCTAACTAAAAGATTTGTCGTCAAACGGCAAGTCATCAAACAGTGAATCAATATCAGACTCTTCAACAGCCTCAGACTTCGCCATCGGCGGGGCTGAATACACCTTTGCTCGCGAATCGATCTTAGACTCCGCAACCGGCTCAGACTTTGCCGCCGCCGGCTTAGTTGAATGCACCTTTGCTACCGGTGACGTGGCCGCAGGTTCCAAAACAGCAGGCTGCGATTTCTCCAACTTAATTATCGGCAACTCCCCGCCACCATTTTCCCCATTTTTACTCGTTTGATTCCACATCATCATTCCCAGCAAACCGTCCACCAAACCGCCGCCGCTACCGTTGCCGCTAACTGCAACATCTGGTACAACTCGCACGTTGCGATCGCCTATAATTTGCATTAACTGCAAAGCCGTATAACCGGAACCGCCCAAAGCCACAACACCCGCGCGATAAGCTTCAGCTTGAGCATTTCCCTTTACCCGAATCGATTCAGCTTCGCCTTGAGCTTGTTTGACTTGAGAATTCGCTTTTAACTCAGAAATCTTCACGCCTTGTTCGGATTTTACCATCTCTTGCTGAATCTCGGCTAAAGCAGTTTCTCTGACCAATTGTTGGCGCTGAGTTTGTGCTATTTGCTGCACCTCATACGTCTTGCACTGTTCCTCAGCAATTTTACGGTCTGTTTGAGTTTGCATTAACTCTGCAGGCGGCAAAATATCCCCAATCAAAGTATCAATTGCTTGCACATCGTAGGTGCGCAAAGCTGCTTTGATATACTCGGCGGCTTCCGCTTGTCTGCCGCTTCTTGCCGAAAGAAAATCTAAGACAGAATAGGCTTGAGCTGAATTGCGGAAATAATTGCCGATTGTCGGCTGCAAAACGTGGTCTACCAAATTCTGCATCGAACCGACGCGAGAGATAACTTTCGGAGCATCCAAAGCTCCCACGTGAATGATTTGAGCTACTTCTAAATCGAAGGCAAAACCGTCTTGCGAG
The DNA here is from genome assembly GCA_039922675.1 of Microcoleus sp. Taxonomy (GTDB): domain Bacteria; phylum Cyanobacteriota; class Cyanobacteriia; order Cyanobacteriales; family Microcoleaceae; genus Microcoleus. Next base: position 2,982 of record JBDTEI010000434.1, on the reverse strand, counting down.
CGCACTGTTAAAGATGAGAGTTTAGAGTCGTAACTATGCCGTTCTGTTTTACTAGACCAGTTCAATACAATGTTTGTAGTTGGCACTAACTCTACTTTCAAAATGCGAGTATTTAGCGGATGTTTGCCCGGATAAAGAGGAGTTACCCATACGCCTTTGTTGCCAACATTTACTAAGTTACCGTGGGTAAAAGCTGCGCCGCTGACATCTTCTGAGGTTTTACCGACATAGGAAATGACAGCGCCGACATAGCCGATCGGGATTTCGGTCATCGCCACTTGGTCAACCCCAACAAACCAAGGATTTAAGTTCCAAGAACCGGAAAGCAGAACCTGTTCTTGCAAACCGCGCCGCCCGCCGCCGGTGATAAATTTTTGGGCGTTTTGGAAGTTGTCGTGATTCGGAATAATCGGGCCGGCAATTTCACCATCTTGAATGGGAACGCCGTCATAGGTTGTCACAATTCCTACTTTATCGGGGGCGATTTTGTAAAGTTTCAAGTGTTCGGCTGTCATCCCGTGTTTGGGAGCATTGGCTGCTGTGATTACGGTAAATAATGCCGTATTGATTCGATAGCTGCCGCCTGTCACGATGCCGAGTTGCCGACCTTTTTCGCCGCCTGCTTTCAGGAATTTGCGCGCATCTTGAAAATTGTCGCATTCTGTGTATTTGCCGAGGATTCGCTGCGGCGGAATCGACTCGCCACCTGCTGCGATAATCAGGGCAATTTCACCTTGGGGAACTACTGTTAAAGATTCTTTGCGGACGTTGTACTGCAAAGGCCAATAACCCCAATGCCAGCCGGGGGGCAAAGTATCAGCTTGATATCCAGCTTCTCCGTTTAAGGCAATTAAATCGCCTGGGGGTAAAGATTTGCCGTTGAAGCTAAACTTTTTACTGACAATGCCAACTTCGCGATCGCCAATTACGACTAATCCGCCAAAAAATAACGGTAGCACTAGAATGATTATCATACTGCCGATCGTGATCGGGATAACTCCGCCCGCATCGAGCTGCATTGTCTGCACGGGAACAGTGGTGCGCAACTGCCCTAGCTGCGAGCTAGAATCAGGTTTGGCCGCTAGTTGGATCGAGGTTTGAGTTGTGGTGGGGATATTGCTAGCAGCTAATACCGGCGAGGGTTTCAAACTGGTTGTTGCACTGAGGGCTAAAGACGCCGAAACAGCGGCTGCTAAATGTTTTAAAACTCGAACTTTGATTTGAGACTTGGGCCAAAGTGAATAAAGCATTTTTTTGATAAGGGCTAATTTGTCCTATTAGCTCTAGCTTAGCCTTTGTCAAAAGTTTTGACGTAAAAATTAAGGTCTTATTTTTCATTACTTGCCGTCATAATAGTCATATTGATCGGTAAAAATACTCAGAATTAAACTCCGGGAGCGAATACAGGTTTCCCAGTCAATACAACCTGTTCAATAATGTCAGCGGCGCGCTTAGTTCCTCCCGATCGCGCGATCGCCCCTTGCATCTCGATCGCCCTTTGTTTGTAAGACTCTTGTGTCAGGACTTTCTCAATTGCCGATCGCACTTTAGCAACACTCAACTCCTTCAAAGAAACCACCTCACCAACACCCGTCCAAGCAATCCGCGCCGCGACTCCCGGCTGGTCATTCGCCACAGGAATTGCTACCAGAGGTACTCCATAGCTCAACGATTCCAAAGTCGTATTCATCCCCGCGTGAGTAATCGTCAGAGTTGCTTTTTGCAGCAGTTCCAATTGAGGTGCATAGCCAACAACTATCGGATTTCCAGCCAATTTTGGCAAGGATTCGGGAGTAGCACCACCACCGAGAGCGATGACCAATTGGGCATCTAACCCTTCACAAGCAGAGGCGATTGTTTGAAAAACTTCCAGCAAGCGATTTTGAATGGTTCCCATTGAGGCATAAATTAAGGGTTGACCTGTTAATTTTTCAAAGGGAAAAGGTATAGATTTGCGCGTGGTCTTGTTGTGATAAGGGCCGGTAAAATGGAAATGTGGGGGTAAGTTTTGCCGGGGAAATTCAAATTCAGGTGGTTGCTGGCTGAGTTGGGCCAGTTGAGAGTAATAATCGTTGGGGTGAGAGTAGAGAGGTAATTTCCACTCTTTGCGAGACTGGGCGATGCCCTCTCGAATCGGTTTGGCAAGCAAACTGAGTAACTGATAGCTGACTTGATTGCGTAAGCGTCCTCCCCAACTTGGACTGTATGGCCAAAGGGTACAAATGGGTGGAAGGTTGGGGTCTCGATTTAAGAGTAACGCACTGCAAACTGTGATAAAAGGAATGTTTAGAAAGTCGGCAATTGTTCCTCCTTCCAGTGAAACTTGGTCTACTAACAAAGCTTCTACATCGGCTTGTTTAATGGCGATGGGAGCTTCTCTGAGAATAGCAGTCGAAGTCTTGGCAACTTCCTTAAGAGTATGTCGCAATGCCGCCAGTCCGCTAAGTTTTCCGCGTTGGGTAAGGATTTCTGCGAACCAGCCAACGGGAAACTCATCTTCAGCTAATGGATGAAATTCTAATCCGCTGGCTAGAGTTTTTGCTTGAGCATCGGGGAATCCAAATACCGTGACTCGATGCCCTCGGCGAAGTAGTTCACTGCCCAAAGTTGTCATCGGGTTGAAGTGGCCGTCGCCTGCCGGACAGAAAATGCCGAAGTGGGTCATTAGTCAAGGCTCCTTTCAGTTGATTTTTTTTGTAATATTATATCCCACATTCCGCACTTCTTAACACAGTTAAAAGTATTTTGACTAGAAAACGTCATTCTAGAGATTTAATTTGAAAATATTTCTTAATAATCCCAAAAAATCAATCGTAGAAAAACAATTATCAACAAAAATCAATATTTCTATACAGTGGCTATAACGCTTGTATAGAAAGGAAGATAGCCATTTTTTAGCCAAAAATTCCAGATTTTATGTTAAGACCTGCGGAAAGTGGGTTATATCGTTAGTATGAGTGGTTTTTGTTGCTGGGGAGATTC
>JBDTEI010000433.1:0-7625 GCA_039922675.1 Microcoleus sp. | reverse complement strand
CCAAATAAGGTGAGGAATTTTCGCCTTCATCTGTGACGATAATGAATTGCTCAACTACTTGCTTCTTAATCCGCATTGCTTCCACCGCGCAACCGCAATCGGAAATGCCGGAAATCATGGCGGCGAGACGCTTGCCAACTTCGATCGCACTTTCCATACTTCCCGACTTGTCAACCAACAAACCGGTGGCTTTGACAATCTTGCCGCGCTTCTTTACCTGTTCGTTTGTCACCGCTTCCAGCTTCGCCGTTGTGGCTGCGTCGAAGTTGGCGCCCGCACCGGCAACACTGGCTTTGTATGCAGAAACGCGATCGCACTTGGCGGCTTCATCCAGCTTCGAGTCAATCAACAGCTTGACTTCCGGGTGATCCATCGCGCCGCGAGACTGAATTGATTTCAGGTTGTTGATCAATTCCTGCGGCGACATCGAGTTGATCAGCGCTGCTAACACCGTTGGCGTGAGCATTTTGATCGCACCAACTGCGATCGTATACGGAATCTTGTACTCTTCGGATTGGGGCGCGGCAACAACTGCTATTTTAAATTATTTCAGGGAAAATTCTGGGATTTCGATCGCCCTTAAATCCGTTTCAACCCAATTAATCCGGGCTTTCGAGGACATCAGGTGCTGGCGGGTGTAGTGGTGAAATGGTAAAGTCCGTGAAGCGGAACTATCCCGTAGGGAATCGGCATATTCGGCTATCAAACCATTAGCCAAATGTACGATCGAGCGATTCCGGCTTTCATCAGCCAGATACTCGCGCACAGTTTGTGCCCAAAACAGGGTAGGAAAAGTTTTTAGATAAAACTTACAGAGGTTGCAGAAACGGGGTTTTTAACGAAAAAATGGTATTACAACTCGCAAATCCAGTAAAAAACCCGGTTTATACGAGAAATATTAGACCTCTTGCAGAAATCTTCGAGTCATAGAGCAACCGCAGATATCGGGCAGATAAACACCGATTGACGCAGATAGTTTCAGGGTATTTTCGGATTTTTGCAAGAGGTATATTGTTTGGTAACGCGGCATACACAGAGAAACCGGGTTTCTTCAATCCTCCGCGTCAGTTCCGATCGCCCAAATTGCTCAAACATCCTTAATATAAGAAATGAGATCGCGAATTTTGTGGAAGCCGGCTGATTCGTAAAGTCCCAATGCACCGCAAGGATTTGCAGTATCGACGCCGATAATCGCTGTCTCGACACCGGCAGCTTTCAGCCGCTGCAAACCAGCCAGCAACATCGCTCGTCCCAATCCAAGTTTGCGGAAGCCGCGCCGCGTACCGAGAATAATAATCCAGCCTTCATTTCGTCCAGTACGATCGCACTTTTCCGGGCTGATTCCGCCGCAGCAAAAAGCTGCAAAAGTCCCGTCAGCGGCAACAGCAAGCAAATCTAAATCATTTCTATAAGTGGCTTGAGTCAATTCGTGCTTAAATTTTTCCACCGTTAAATCGTGGTGATTCCAGTGGTCGATAAACGATTGATTGTACAGTTCTACCCAGGCTGCGGCATCCTGTTCGCCGGGGAATAGACGCAGCGCAAAACCTTCGGGAAACTGCGGTTCTGGGATCGGTTCCGAGAGCGATAGCGCCATGCGACAAAAATGGCGATCGACCTTAAAACCGCAACTTGTGAGCACAGAAATGCGATCGGCATTTTCAGCCCTAGCCCAGGATCGCAGCTTCACGCGCGCGCCCCGCTCTTGTGCCACCTCGCGCATCCGCGTTTCACCCCAAGCCACTGCTGCCACTTCCACATCTTTGCAGCGCGCTTCAGGATGGACGCTCCACCACAGCCAACCGTCGATGACTTCCCCAGGTTCAGAAATCGACAACTCAGCAAAACCGATTAATTTGCCGCCCGCATCTTCCCAAAGGCAGATATCGCGCGCTAAATCTCGCGATGGTTGTTTAAATTCTTGTTCCAATTCTGAGATGGAAGTGCCTTCATCGAGCCTATCGACTTCTTCGCAAGTATTGATTAAATCGGCGATCGCTACCAGGTCACTTTCACCCGCGTAGGATCTGATCGACACACTTAACATAGCTTGTTCGCTCAGGATGTGAGTTGAAATCACATCTTGCACCACTGCCCACAAGTTTTTCAAGGGCGGGCGGGAGACCCCACAAGCAACTTGATGTCTTGTCCAACAGACCAAAAAGCCTCTTCAGCGAGAATGGTGGAAGATGCCAGTTAACGAAAAAATGTGATTTTAGCGACCAAAGTAACAAATTGTTACTTTGTTTCTAAGGAATGAGACAGAGGCGTCATGCCAGAGATATATTCAAAACCATCAAGTTCGTCACTAAGTTGACTAACAGAGATAAGAAATAATTTTTCGTCTAAGTTAAGGAGAACTCAATGCTTGACGCTTTTTCAAGAGCTGTAGTTTCAGCCGATGCCAGCACCTCCACCGTTGGTGATATTGCTGCCCTCAGAGCTTTCGTTGCCAGCGGCAACCGACGCTTGGATGCTGTCAACGCGATCGCCAGCAACGCTAGCTGCATGGTCTCTGACGCTGTTGCCGGTATGATCTGCGAAAACCAAGGCTTGATTCAAGCTGGTGGTAATTGCTACCCTAACCGTCGCATGGCTGCTTGCTTGCGCGATGCAGAAATCATTCTGCGCTATGTCACCTACGCTATTTTGGCTGGTGATGCTTCCGTTCTTGACGACCGTTGCTTGAATGGTTTGAAAGAAACCTACGCAGCTTTGGGCGTACCCACCACCTCCACCGTGCGTGCAGTTCAAATCATGAAGGCTCAAGCCGCTGCTCACATCCAAGACAACCCCAGCGAAAAATTTGCTGGTGCTAAGTTGCGCAAAATGGGAACAGTCGTAGTAGAAGATCGTTGCGCTAGCTTGGTTGCTGAATCTTCCAGCTACTTCGATCGCATCATTTCTGCCCTGAGCTAGTTTATTGCTAATCGCAATTCGCTCAGCAAAATTGAAACTACGCTCACAGTCAAAATCAGTTTAGGAGATTTAGGAAATGAAATCAGTTCTCACCACCGCGATTGCTTCTGCTGATGCAGCAGGACGCTTCCCTAGCACCTCAGATTTAGAATCAGTACAAGGTTCTATCCAACGCTCTGCTGCTCGTTTAGAAGCCGCAGAAAAACTGGGCAACAACCTGGATGCAGTTGCTAAAGAAGCTTATGATGCTTGCATCAAAAAGTATCCTTACTTGAACGAAGCCGGTCAAGCTAACTCCACCGATACTTTCAAAGCAAAATGCCATCGCGACATCAAGCACTACCTGCGCTTGGTTCAATATTGCTTAGTTGTTGGCGGCACAGGCCCTCTTGATGAATGGGGTATTGCTGGTCAACGCGAAGTCTATCGCGCTTTGAGCTTGCCTACTGCTCCTTACGTTGAAGCATTAAGCTTTGCTCGTAACCGCGGTTGCACTCCTCGCGATATGTCTGCTCAAGCTTTGACTGAGTACAACGCTCTTCTTGACTACGCCATCAACTCCCTGTCCTAATTAATTGACAGGTTTGTAATGTCGTGACTGGGTAGTTTTTACCCCGACAAGTCTAGGAACTCTTGGCTCGTTGCTTTACCGATTTCGGTGAAGTAAGGGTAAAGAATTCCTGGACTTGTTATTTTGTTTAAATAGACATATCCTAATTTCTATCGGGCATCGGGCATCGGGCATCGGGCATAGTTTCTTCCTTATTCTTTCTTCCTTCTTTTCCCCGCTTGGGGGAGTAGGGGGTGGGCAGGGGTTCTTCTTCCTTCTACTATAATTTTATGGATAAACGCTTTTTTAGTTTTTTTAATTTAACAGAAGACCAGGCGATCGCCATTTTAGATACGCCACAAGATCAAATCGGCGAAGAGGATTCTCGCTACATAGCCGCTTCCCATTTGATAAATTTTGCCACAGATCGATCGATCGCAGCACTGATGCGAGCAGTACAACAAACCGATCCCGCCCTAGACAACCGCATTGTGCGCCGCAAGTCGGTGGAAACCTTGGGAAGACTCCAAGCTGTCCAAGCGTTACCCGTGATTCGCACCTGTTTGAGCGATAATGACTGCTACACCGTGGAAAATGCCGTTTGGGCGATCGGCGAAATTGGCACTCAAGACTGCGAGATTTTAGAAGAAGTTGCTCAATTGCTGGATAAACCCGGACAAACCTACCGAGTAATCATCCACACCCTGACTAAATTGGATTATCAGCCAGCTTTGGAAAGAATTCGCAAATTTGTCGATGATGTCGATCCACCCACTGCTAGCGCTGCGATCGCCGCAATTTGTCGCCTAACCAGAGACTTTTCTAAAATGGGACAAGTTGTCGCCATGCTGCAACACAAAAATGTCCTAGGGCGCAGATTATCAATTCAGGATTTGATTGATGCGCGCTACTACGACGCAATTCCCAATATTGCCAGATGTCCCGTATCATTAATCTTTCGGCTAAGAGGAATTCGGATGCTAGCAGCAGCCGGAATCGCCGACAAATCCCTAACATTTGAGACAATTCAACCCTATTTAGAACAAACCTTGCGGGACGAGCCCAAAGATTTAGATTTAGTGCACAGTTATGAAAAATTACCAGATTTACCGTTTCTGATTCACGAATTGTACGAAACGGATTTCGGACGCTGCTATCTAGCCTGCAAAACTATTCTCGAAAATTACTCAGAGGATGCACCAGCAGCCCTATTTGCCACCTTTGCAGAAGAAGCAAATAATGACTATGGAGCGCATTTTCATGTAGTAAAATTGTTTGGTTGGCTCAAACACTCTCCAGCCTACGATTTGTTATTGGAAGCTTTGAATAACCCCCAGCCGCAGTTTCAGAAATCCCGTGCCGCCGCTGCGATCGCCCTAGGGGAACTCGGAGAAGAGCGTGCTATTCCAGAATTGCAAGCCTGTTTGGCAACAACAAAAATCTGGGATTTGCAGTATGCTACATTAATTGCCCTCGAAAAACTAGGTGATATCAGCGGTTATCAAACCGATGCAACGAATCGAGATTGGTTAGTGCAAGCTAAAATAGAAGCTCATAATTCAGTAAAATCCTAATTATCTTCATTAAAGCCTTCTTCCTTCTTCCTTCTTCCTTCTTTAAAAATTATGACAACAGACGCTTTGTTTGAACAACTAAAACACCCGAATCCTCATATGCGCGATCGGGCTATGTATGAAATAGCCGATTCCCGCGATGAAAATACAATTCCCCGACTGGTAGCAATTTTAGACGACGAAGATGTCACCTATCGTCGGGCGGCCGTCAAAGTCTTGGGTGCGATCGGTGAGGATGCGGTACCATCGGTAGTTGACGCATTGTTAAACAGTGAAAATGTGACGGTGCGAGGAAGTGCAGCGAAAGTATTAGCACAAGTTGCGATTAACTATCCAGAGTTGCCTTTCCCGGAAGTGGGTTTACAGGGATTGAAAAAAGCAATTGATGATGATAATCCTGTGGTGCATATTGCAGCCGTGATGGCCTTGGGACAGATGGGCTCCTCTGCCTTTGAAATTTTGGTTGAATCGCTCACAACGACGGATAATGTGGCAGTACAGGTGGCGATTGTGAATGCGCTTGCTTCTGTGGGCGATCCTCGTTGTGTAGAAATTCTTACCAGATTTGCCAATGATGAAGCCGTGGATTCCTACGTGCGGGAATCAGCGACAAGTTCTTTATCTCGGTTGGATTTGGTGATGAATTATAAACGTGCAGAATAGTTAGGTTTATGGCAGCATAAAGACTACACTGAGGCACATTGCAATCTAAGGAAGACACCACTGAAAATTAAAGTCAAAAATCTTGGTGCCCTAAAACAAGCCGAATTCACCCTGGGCGAGTTGACAATTATTTGTGGCGGCAACAATACCGGGAAGACCTACGCTACCTATGCACTGTTTGGCTTTTTGTTTACTTGGCGGCGGATTTTGGCGATCGACATTAACGACGATCAAATCCTACAACTCCTTGCTGACGGCGTAATTCATCTAGACATACAAGAATATATCAAACAGGTTGAACCCATTGTGGCTAAAGCTTGTCAGGCTTATACAAAGCAATTACCTCAGATTTTTGCAGCGCCGGCTAAACGATTTAAAGACACAGAGTTTCAAGTAACCCTAGACATCAAAAATATTAGCTTGGCAAGCAGATTTCAGTCAACACTAGGATCTACAAATGTCGAATTTTTCTCAATGACCAAAAGTCAAGAGAGTACAGAATTAGTTGTCACCCTCCTAGTAGAGAAAGAAAAGGTAAAACTTCCCAACGAAATACTTAAGCACACTATTGCCGATGCACTAAAAGACATTATTTTTGCTACAATCATTCCTCGCCCTTTCATCGCCAGTGCAGAGCGAACAGGTGCGGCTATTTTTCGCAAAGAATTGAATTTTGGCCGCAATAGATTGCTTGACCAAATGGTTCAAGGCAACAATAATATCAATCCAATGGAGCTTTTATTTAAGGCTTATCAGGACTATGCCCTACCGATAAAGACAAACGTTGACTTTACGAGGGAACTGGAAACCATTGTCAAAAAAAGCAGTTTTATTGCTGAGGAACATCCTGATATACTGGCAGATTTTGCTGACATAATCGGCGGTAAATACACCGTTACTCGTAATGATGAACTTTATTATGAGCCGAAGGGTAAACGGGTCAAGCTTTCTATGGATGAAAGTTCTAGTGCTGTGCGTTCCCTATTAGATATCGGTTTTTACCTAAAACATGAGGCTCAAATTGGTGATTTACTAATGGTAGACGAACCAGAATTGAACCTACACCCTGAAAACCAGCGTCGCGTCGCACGGCTATTTGCCCGATTGGTAAATCTGGGTATTAAGGTTTTTATTACCACCCACAGCGATTACATTATTAAAGAACTGAATACATTGATTATGCTTAATCATGATCAACCTCATCTGAAGCGAATTGCTGAAGAAGAAGGTTATCGAAAAGTAGAACTAATCTCATCTGAAAAAATTAAAGTTTATATTGCCGAAGAAGCATTAATCATGCTAGAAGGGAAGACAAAAAAACAAAAACTAAATGTCACACCCTTACACCAGCAGATATTGACCCAGAAATGGGTATTGAAGCCCGCAGTTTTGATACCACGATTTAAACGATGAACAGGATTCAGGAATCGATTGTCTGGGGTCAGGATTAATGTCTGATATTGCTATCCTCAAAGAGATGATTCAAGAAAGTGCTACAGTGCCATTGGAAGAACACAAAGGTCAAAAGCAAGTTATACTCAAAGAGCCTCCGCCTGCTGACTATTCTGTAACGATTGATGGAATGCCTGATGATGCTCAAGTTATTGTCATTAAAGCCGATGCTTTCCCAGCACCAAGCAAGATTTTTACCAGCTCAAAAGGTCAGTGCAAACGCGCAGATTTTGTGATCATTGCTGATACTCCCACAGAAAAAATCATCTTTTGCATTGAGATGAAGAAAAATAAAGACCAGAATACAAAAATTATCCAGCAACTAACGGGCGCAAAATGCTTTGTTGACTATTGTCAGGAAATCGGCAAAGCATTTTGGAATCAAAAGAACTTCCTTGATGATTATGAATATCGTTTTGTCAGTATCGGTAATATTAGTATTTCCAAAGGAAAAACACGCATTAACC
>JBDTEI010000432.1:0-5129 GCA_039922675.1 Microcoleus sp. | reverse complement strand
GGGCCAATCCGGGGGACAGCCACTCGGGCGGGGAGACTCCAGCAGGCCAGAGCAAGTTAACTTTGCCGCCCGCTATGGCTAGTTTTTGATTGCTTTGATAAGCCGCGTGCAGCACCCTGAGCCAATTCGGCTCAGCAATAGCGTCGTCATCGAGATAAGCCAATATTTGGCTACGAGCTGCCTTTGCGCCAGTGTTCCGGGCTACTGACAGACCGATTTCCGGTTCCCATACGTACTTGAGCCGCCGATCGCCCAGTCTCGCTTCTACCACCTCACGGGTGCGCGAAATGGAACTTTCGGGGCTCGCATAATCGTTAGAAGCATTATCCACTACTACTACTTCAAAGTTATCGGGAAAATCCTGTACCAGCAAGCTGTCGATCGCCCCAGCTAAATAGGCGGCGCGATTGTGAGTGCAAATTATCGCTGATATCTGAGGATCTGGCATAAATAACAGCTTGGGAAATACTGGGCATCGGGCATTGGGCATTGGGCGAAGCGAAGCGGAGGGATTGAGCATTGGGAATAGTTTCTGCTTCTTGCTTCTTCTACCTGAATTGCGAATTAGTAGTACCTCACTTTAAAAGAAAACGGCTATGCTTGGAAACTCGATCGACTGACTCTGATATAGCCTTTCTCAGAAAGATCAGGTACGCTTCGGGCATCGGGCATCGGGCATCGGGGATATGGGATATGGCATACCTCACTTTTTTGAGAACCGCTATATTGTCCCATTAATGCTATTATCGCCTTAAAATAATTGGCAATCAAATAACCAATAACCAATAACCAATAACCAATAACCAATAACCAATAACCAATAACAAATAACAAATAACAAATAACAAATAACAAATAACAAATAACAAATAACCAATAACCAATAACAAATAACCAATAACCAATAACCAACAACCAATAACCAACAACAAATGACTAAAATAATCTTAGTAACAGGGCCGGCTCGAAGTGGCAAAAGTGAATGGGCCGAAACTTTGGCGGCGGATTCGGGAAAACAAGTAATCTATGTGGCTACCGGCTTGGTTGATGAAGCGGATTTGGAGTGGGTGCGTCGCCTCGAACAGCACCGAAATCGCCGTCCGGCCCATTGGAAAACTCTAGAAGTGTCGATCGAATTACCGGCAGTTGTGCGATCGGCCTCAGCGTCGGATTGCTTGTTAATTGATTCCCTCGGAACTTGGACGGCGAATCTTTTGGAACAAGAAGCCGCAGTTTGGACTGCTGCGGAGCAAGATTTGCTCGCCAGTTTGAAGTCAACTGCGGCCGATGTAATTTTGGTAGGAGAGGAAACCGGATGGGGTGTTGTGCCTGCTTATCCGGCGGGGCGGCTGTTTCGCGATCGCCTCGGCACTCTCGTCCGTCACATCGGGGCGATCGCCGATGCTGTTTATCTCGCTACCGGAGGTTACGCCTTGAATTTGAGCGCTCTGGGTACGCGACTGCCACTAGCCAAGAATTAATCAGCCGGAAGTGCGATCGACTTTCTGAGAAAAAATCCAGGTTTTCCGGTGGACAATTTTAGCTAAAAATTAGGTATAATTCTAAGCAAGATTGAAAACTCAAAACTTACATAAATTACTCCAAGGAACTACTCTATTGGGAAACCCACACCACAATTGGACACTAAAAATAGCAAGGTTTTGAAAATATGTAAAATATAAAATGTCTCTTTGGATAGAGTGTAGGTTGAAAGTTTAACGTCTAAAATTGCTAATCAATTGCAGGATTGACTAAAAGTTATGGCATCCAATAATGAAGTGAGAAAATATATTGCTTACTGGTTTCAGTTAGGCAAAAAAGTATTAATTCGCAACGGTTCCGCAGCGCTGCTGCCAAAATCGGTAATTGCGGGCGATCGCTACAGCAACGAATTTGAAGACTGCTGGCAAAAAATCATTTCCCCCGAAAGCGCAGACTGCTACCTGCAAGGCACCAACGAAACAATTGCCGAACTGCTGACACCAGCTTGGGAAATCAGTCCCTGCGCCCGCTGCGCCATGCCCGTAGTCTTTCACGAAAACGGAATGCCACCGGAGTCCTGTCCCTGTCACGACTTAGCGAACTGGCCCAATACTGAAATGCCCCAACCTCGATCGCCCGTCAGTACAAAATCACAACTTTCAGGCATTCGCGATCGACTCCTCAGAACCGGAATGACTAATGACTAATGACCAATGACCAATGACTAATGAATTCGGTTTTCTCTATCTAAAAGCAGTGGTGAGAAGGCGACAAATTGTTACAATGTGTTTACAATGCTTCACACTAGGTCTGAGTTTATGGATGTCAAGACGGTATCGCCAGCCTCCCCGCCAATTTACTCAAATTCAGGGACTCACACTGCACTCGGCAATCTCCAAGAGGTAGAAACCGTTCCCCTGCAAGCAGTACAAGTAGAACTAGAGACAGTTGCGGTCACTCCCGAACCGCTCAAATCAGCCCGAGATATAGCTTATGAGTTGGCAGGAGAAGCTGTGCGCTACGATCCAGTGGCGATCGCAGCCCAGTATCGCAATCGCCCCCTGCAAGTCTGGAGACGGCTGTCGAGCGTTGTTTGGACATTTTTTAGCTTTGCCCTCAGTTTGTGGTGGGACAAAAAGAGAGGCCGCAGCGCCATCAACCAAAAGCGCCGCGCCGCCCGCCTGCGAGACATTCTCAGCCAACTCGGCCCAGCTTTCATCAAAATCGGACAAGCACTCTCCACCCGCCCCGACTTAGTACCCCCGGCATATTTAGAAGAACTAACAACGCTGCAAGACCAATTGCCAGCATTTCCCAACGAAGTAGCATATCAATTTATACAAGAAGAATTGGGCGCACCTCCCAACGAAATTTACGCCGAAATCACCGCCGATCCGATCGCCGCAGCATCCCTCGGACAAGTCTATAAAGGCAAACTCAAAACCGGCGAAACCGTCGCCATCAAAGTGCAGCGACCGGGTTTAGCCGAAAACATCGGCTTAGATATTTACATCCTGCGGCGCGTCGCAGTTTGGGCGCAAAATAACTTCAAAATAATTCGCAGCGACCTCGCAGGAATTATGGACGAATTGGGTGAGCGCATTTATGAAGAAATGGACTACACCCACGAAGGACAAAATGCCGAACGCTTTGCCGAACTCTACGGAAATCTGAAGGATATTTACGTTCCCAAAATCTACTGGGAATATACCCGTCGCCGTGTGTTGACAATGGAGTGGATCACCGGCGTTAAACTCACTAATTTAGAAGCGGTCAAGGCTCAAGGAATCGACGCTCCTTATCTAATTGAAGTGGGGGTGCAGTGTTCTCTCAGACAGCTTCTAGAACATGGTTTCTTTCACGCTGACCCGCATCCCGGTAATCTTTTGGCAACTCCTGACGGTCAGTTGGCTTATCTGGATTTCGGGATGATGAGCGAAGTCAAACCTTATCAGCGGTACGGGTTGTTGGAAGCTGTGGTGCATTTGGTGAACCGCGACTTTGAAGGTTTGGCAAAAGATTACGTGAAGTTGGAGTTTTTAACGCCAGATACCGATTTGACGCCAATTATTCCGGCTTTGGCCGGCGTGTTTAACAATGCTTTGGGTGCTAGCGTTGCTGAACTCAATTTCAAAAGCATTACTGACGAACTTTCGGCGGTGATGTACGAGTATCCTTTCCGAGTTCCAGCTTACTATGCTTTGATTATTCGATCGCTCGTCACCCTAGAAGGGATTGCGATTAATGTCGATCCCGAATTCAAAGTGCTGAGCAAAGCTTATCCTTACGTAGCAAAACGGCTGTTGAGCGACCCCGCACCGGAATTGAGAGCATCTTTGCAAGATTTGCTGTTTAAAAAAGGCGAATTCCGCTGGAATCGCTTAGAAAACTTGCTGAACAATGCCCGCGAAAGCGACGATTACGATGTCAGCAAAATCCTCAACCAAGCGTTAGAGTATTTATTTTCTCAGAGAGGAGATTTTATTCGCGATCGGATTGTCGCTGAATTGGTAAAAAGTCTCGACACACTTTCTAGCAAAGCTTTTGATAATGCTAAATCTGTAGTCGGCGAATGGTTTGGAGTCAAAGCGAGTCTACCTGTGGTTGAACCAACCGAACAACAAAACTTGGAACATATCAAGCGAATTTGGGATATTTTGCAATCAACTCCGGGTTTTGACAGCATGAAAGTATTGCAGCTAATTCCGCAGTTGTTGGTGAAACCAGAAGTGCAGAACATGGGCCAGCAAGTAGTAGGCGGTTTAGCACAAAGAGCAGTTGCTAGGTTAATTCGCGAGTTTTTGCTTTCCGAGAAACCGGCAGCGATTCCCGCGAGTGCAGCTTATCCTAAAACTTCGCCTCAGTTGTCTTTACCTGCGGCGAAGTAGTGAGATTAGGAGTTGGGAGCCGCAGATGTTAGCGGATGAACAGGGATGAATGCAGATAGAATTTTATCTGCGTTCATCTGTTCGAGTATTTCAGTAACTATTGAAGTTTAAATCCTTTAGCAGCTAATTGTTGGCTGAGACTTTGAATGATGACGCTATCGAACGTATTCTCGCCTTTATTGGCACTAGCTTGACGTTGTTGTTCAACATATTCATTTCGCTTTTCATACAATTCGCGGATAGTCTTTTTAATGCTTTCCCTTTCGGCTTTCTTGACAGCTACATACAGCACTTCCGGATGTTATGAGGTGCAGTAGCAGCAATTAGTAAACCAGTTTTTGAGATGTTTCGGATTAATTAAGTTAAGAGCCACAGCAATTATCCTATGAACTATTTTAGTGGTGGTTGGCGAAAACTGTCGTAATAAACATTTAAGTTGCGACCACCATAATTCAATCGGATTAAAATCAGGAGAATCTGGGGACAAACATAAAATAGAAGTACCCACAGATTTAATCATTGATGTAATTGAATTTACTTTATGCGCGGGTAAATTATCCATCACTACTACTGCTCCCGACCACAATTGTGGCACTAAACATTGCTCAATAAATACCTCAAATGCTTTGCCATTCATTGAGTTATCCATTGTCATGAGTGCCACTACTCGCTTCAAACTAATTGCACCAATTACTGTGACTTTTTTCCCTAGGTAAAAAGGTTTAACCGCATCGGCTCTAGTTCCTCGTTTGGAACGTG
>JBDTEI010000431.1:0-10278 GCA_039922675.1 Microcoleus sp. | reverse complement strand
GCGGGCAAACTTATTGACCAACAAGTATAACTCATACTAAATCTAGATATTTTCACCTGCCTATTACCATGACTGAAGTAATTTTTCAAGTACAGCTTATACCAAATTAGATGCTCTTACCCTGATGTCCGAAGAAAACTCTTAGCGCAGCAATTGTAAAAACTAGGTTGCTTCTCAATTAAGTTAATCCGTTAATCCGTTAAATCCGCTACAGAATCCGCTGCCGAACTTCTGATTAATTTTTGACTTGCAAATTCTCAATATCCTTAGCGGGTACGCCCAAGCCGCGCAAAATAGTAAAAGCAATAATTCGATATCCCGACGGATTGGGGTGAACTCCATCTGCTGCTAACAAATTTAGAGTTTTTCCGGCGTGTTTTTGATAGGTGCCGATAACTTCCCGAAAAGGTGCATTTAAATCGATAAATAAGCACTGATTTTGCTTGGCAATTTCTCGCATCGCGGCAACATATTCTTGCAATCTGTGATTTTCTGGGCCGTCGAGAATCTCGCGGATGGGAGTAGGAGAAAGCAGCACAACTCGAATTCTTTCTGCTTTTGCTGCGAGTACCATTTGAGTTATTTTGTCTATATATTCTGCTAGGGGTACTCCCGCAGCTAAGTTGCCTTCGGGATGAAACTGAAGGTTTTTGAAGTCGAAGAAAGCGTGCCAAACGTCGTTTACTCCAGCGTTAATCGTGACTAAATCTGGCTTTTTGTCGATCGCATCTTTCTGAAAACGCGCCTGCATATCTGTCGCCTTGTTACCGGAGATTCCGGCGTTGACGATTTCGATTTTGCGATCGGGATACAGGGCATTCAGATAGCGTTGCAGCAGCCAAACGTAACCTCCGGGGTATTTCGCGGCTTCGGTGATGCTGTCGCCCACAGTCACAATTTTGCGCTTGCCGGCTAGCACGTTTTGAATTTCTGGCGGCGGCGATGCTTCGGATACGGGTTCTTTAAACACGGGAATGAAGGAGTGAGGAATATTCAGGACAATAACAGCAGCAATTACGGTGAGGACAAGTCTGATTAACATTTGCCTTAGCGGGGTTTTGGGACGGGGCGATTGCTTATGGGATAGTTTCGCCGCGCGTGCATTTGGAGACATTACGCAGTTTGTATTAAATTGATGCTTGAGGAAATTGTATGATGAAACTACAACAGTTATTACATACAATCCAAGCGCGAGGATATTCTGGCGGTGGCGCTGCGACATGGGGCGTTTAATGTACGGGTGTTTGGTTCGGTGGCGCGGGGTGTTGTCGATGAGAGTAGTGATATTGACCTTTTGGTGGATTATGATTTACAGAAAATTTTGCCTTGGCTCCCAGGCGATGCTCTTGATGGATTTCCAAGATATACTAGGTTGTAAGGTAGATATTATGACGGAACAAGGATTAAGCCGTTTGATTAAGGATCGGGTTTTGGCGGAGGCTAAATATTTCGTTGATTTTAGTTTATAGGAGATTGTATGATGACTTTACAAGAAATTATTGATCAGGTAGAAAGTTTATCAATAGAAGATCAGGATCAGTTGTTTGAGTTAATCCGCAAGCGACGGGTCGAGAATCGGCGGGCTGAAATTTTGGCGAATGCTCAAGAGGTTTTTAAGGCTGTAGAGACGGGAACAGCCATGAGAGGAACTTTTGAAGAGTTGAAGTCATATTTATTGGAGGAGGAGGAGGAATGATTTTAACAACCGATCCGAGTTTCAAAAGAAGTTTTAAGCGATTAATCAAAAAAAATCAGCAATTACAAGACCTGATATTAGAGGTTTTAGAATTGTTGGGCGATGATCCTTTTAATCCAGCTTTAAAATCTCATAAGTTGACGGGGAAATTGGACGGTTTATGGTCTTGTTCGGTGGCTTATGATTGTCGAATCATTTTTGCTTTCAAAAAAGATGCTACAACAGGTGATGATTTAATTGTCTTGGTTGATATTGGAAGCCATGATGAGGTTTATTAATATGTAGCTGCGCCTTGACCCTATGCCCTACGGCTTCAAGCCCCTTGATTTGGATTACGATAGAAACAGGACTTACGCATTTCAAAGTAATTCTTTTGTGACCCATGAGTTCCGACCTAGTTCCTCTCCTGCCCAAAGTATCACTCGAACGCCGCGCCGGTGCCTTCTGCATCGATGCGATCGCAGTTTGGGTGCCCAGTTTGCTTCTAGGCACAACTTCGATCGCCCAAATCATCCTTTTTTTCCTGCTGTGGATGATCCTGCGCGTAGCCATCGTCAGGAAAAACCACGGTCAAAGTCTCGGGCGCTGGGCCTTGGACATGAAAATTGCCGATACCAGATTCCAACGGACTCCCGGAGTGCAAGAACTCTGCAAGCGCGAGGCATTGCTGGGCTTTTGCGCCGCCCTAGCCTTCGCAGGTGTAGCTGGGCTCACATCTAGCAACGCTGCCGTCTTGCTGCTGATGCTGCCGCTGGCGATCGACTGTAGCGTTGCTTTCACCGACAGCGCCCGGTTTCCCCAAGCTTTTCACGATCGACTCGGCCGGACGATGGTCATCGGCACCCGCCGCGGCTACTCCCTCGACATCAAAGTCAGAAGATTGCTTGACCAAGTGCAGACCAATGTGAGAAGATAATAAATTGTGTTTAAATTAGTCGAAATTTATTTAGAATTATGGCTAAAGGCGTCCGCATCATAATTACCCTAGAGTGTACTGAGTGCCGAACAAACGCGAGCAAACGCTCCAAAGGCGTGTCTCGGTACACCACCTCCAAGAACCGTCGCAACACGACGGCGCGGCTGGAACTCAAAAAGTTCTGCCCCCACTGCAACAAGCACACAGGCCACAAAGAGATCAAATAGTCATTAGTGATTAGTCATTAGTCATCAGTCGTGGGCAATTGATGTCGATCCGCAAACAGCAGATAACTAACAAATGCTTTCCTGACGGCTAGCAACTAACGGCTAATAACTAAAAACTAACAGTCAACAGTCAACAGTTAAGAAACCATAAACCATGACTTACTTTCGCCGGCGCGTTTCGCCAATCAAACCAGGAGACCCGATCGACTATAAAGATGTCGATTTGCTCAAAAAATACGTCACAGAACGCGGTAAAATCTTGCCCCGCCGGATTACAGGTTTGACGGCAAAACAACAGCGCGACCTGACCCGTAGCATCAAAAGAGCAAGAATTGTAGCTTTGATGCCCTTCGTAAACCAAGAAGGCTAATTGGATTTTGGATTTTAGATTTTAGATTTTAGATTTTGGACAAAAATAGGACTTACGCGAAAACAAAGTCTTTTTGTCGCAAGCGATGGTAGCTAATAGCTGGCAATATTTGGTATTGAGTCGCTGGTGCGTAAGTCTTAATCAAAATCTCAAAAGTTAAAAATTAAAGCACAAAAAGCACAACTTTTTAGATTTTAGTTTTGACAATTGATTTAAAAAATGTAAACATCCAAAATCTAAAATCGGAAGCAAAGAAACTCGATAAAGTGGCAACTGTAAAAATCCAAAATCTCAAACATAAAGCTGGCAAGTGGAGAAGGGAACGTTAGTAGAATTTAGAGTGCACGGCGACCGTCGTCTGGCCGTTGCCGATCGCCCCGACGGCAAGAAAAACTGGGTTGTCGTAGACGAAAACGGTCAACCGCACAGCATACCGCCCAAACAAATCAGCTACGAAGCAGTCGGAGAAACTTACAAACCCTCCGACATTTCCAAATTTCTCAAAGAAGTAGAAGGTTACTCAGATCCATCGAGTCTAGAAGTGGCTTGGGAACTGCTAGTGGATGACGGAGAAAATACAGACCCCGAAGCCCTGGCAATGTTACTATTTTCCGATCGCACTCCGGCGCAATGTTATGCAGCTTACTGTTTGCTGTCCACAGATAAACTGTATTTCAAGCAAAAGGGCGATCGCTACGAACCGCGACCGGCCGCCCAAGTAGCTGAAATCAAACACCAGCAAGAAGTAGAACAGCAGCGACACCAAGAATCCCAAGGATTTTGGGATCGAGTCAAACAGCGGCTGGCTGGGGAAAATGTAGATTGGGTAAATACCGATCGAACTCGCCTCGACGCCCTAGAACGCTTTGCTACCCTCGGAGAAGAAGCAACTCACCGCACGCCGGCCTTAGAAACTTTAGCCAGCTTACAACGTTCGGAAAACCCCGAAGCAGCATTTCAACTCCTAGTCGATCTCGGCCTGTGGAGTCCCCACGAAAACCTGTTTTTGCGGCGCAGCCAAATCCCCCTACAACTCTCCGCAAAGGTATTAGAAGTGGCCCAACGCTGCCTAGAACATCCGCCAACCGACTCGGACACAAATCGTCTAGATTTAACTCACCTCAAGGTTTACACGATCGACGACGAAAGCACCACCGAAATCGACGACGGGCTCAGCTTAGAATTCCTCGAAAACGGCCAGCAGCGCCTGTGGATACACATCGCAGATCCCACCCGCTTGCTTTCCCCTGGAGACGAACTCGACCTCGAAGCCAGAAAGCGTACCACTACAGTTTATCTGCCCACAGGCATGATCCCGATGTTTCCCCCAGCTTTGGCAACCGGGCCGATGAGTTTAATTCAAGGTCAAGAGTGCAGCGCTCTCAGCTTTAGCGTCACCTTAGATGAAATCGGCGCGGCTCAAGATTACAGCATCCACATCAGCAAGATTAAACCCACCTACCGCTTAACCTACGATGACGTAGACGAAATGCTGGAGTTGGGAATCGAAGCAGAACCGGAAATCGGGGCGATCGCCTCGGCGGCAAAACTGCGTCAAAAATGGCGGGAAGCCCAAGGCGCAATCAGCATTTTTATGCCGGAATCCGTCATCAAAGTCAACGGCGACGAGATCAAAATCCACGTCATCGACGACTCCACAGCCCGACTGCTAGTAGCCGAAATGATGATTTTAGCTGGCGAATTAGCCGCCCGCTACGGTCAAACTCACAGCCTACCAATTCCCTACCGCTATCAGCCGCAGCCGGAACTTCCCCCAGAGGAAGAACTGCTAGCTGTGCCCGCAGGCCCCGCCCGCGCTTGCGCCGTGCGTCGCTGTATGCCCCGCAGCGAAATGGGTCTGACCCCCGGACGCCACGCAGGTTTAGGTTTGGAATCCTACACTCAAGTTACGTCTCCCATCCGCCGCTATACCGATTTGCTGACTCACTTCCAACTTAAAGCCCATCTGCGGGACGAACCCCTGCCTTTTTCGGCTGAAGAAATACAGGATATTGTGATGTGTCTCGGTACCGCCGTTAGAGAAGCCTCTACCGTGGAACGCCAAACTAACCGTTATTGGGGATTGGAATATTTGCGGCGCAATCCCGATCAGGTTTGGGAAGCTTTGATGCTGCGCTGGTTGAGGGAAGATAGCAATCTGGCTTTGATTTTGTTGGAAGAGTTGGGTTTGGAGTTGGCGATGCGATTTGGTCGATCGGTCGAAATTGGCGATCGGCTAGAAGTCAAAGTCACTCACTGCGATCCGCGATCGGACGTGATTAACTTCCAAGAAATGATTTTTGAACCAGCACAATAGGATTTTAGATTTTAGATTTTGGATTTTGGATTCCCAAAATCTTAGTTATTGTAGGGTGCGTCAGGTGAGAATGTAACGATCAGAGACTCAGAATTTTCCCCCTGACGCATCCTACGGTTAGTTAGCTAGAACCCAATAAGCTTGGGTTAGCAATCTCAGCCGAATTTCATCTCACGAATGGGAGCCCACTCTTCAACCCGCTTGGAGTGGGTTTTGTGTCTATAGGTGTGGTTTCAACCGCCGCCTTAACTATTGTAGTAATCTAAAATCTAAAATCTAAAATCTAAAATCGCCCAATGCCCAATTCAATTAACCAAGTTCAGCCAGCGCTGGAATTCATACCCCCAGCCTACAACCCCCTCATCGTCCAGGGTTGTCAGCAAATACTCCCCTGGTGGCTGCGATTTAAGACGAATATCAGCCACATTCAAGCCGAAAACGTCGATACCCTCGCCGAACTCTTCCACCAATTTCAAAATCACAAAGTTCGCTTCTTACTCGCCTTCCGCCATCCCAACTCAGAAGATCCGTACTGTTTGGGACAACTGGTTTGGAAACTCGTTCCCCAGGCGGCGCGGGCTAAAGGCATTTCCCTGCAATCCCCCGTACATTCCCACTTTATTTACGATCGCGGAATTCCCCTGTGGGCCGGTTCTGGCGTCGGCTGGCTGTATTCTCGCCTCGGCGGTACTCCGATAATTCGCGGGAAAATCGATCGCGCTGGATTGCGATCGGCCCGCGATTTATTCGCCAACAGCCAATTCCCCATCGCCGCTGCCCCAGAAGGCGCCACCAACGGTCACAATGAAATAGTCAGCCCCCTCGAACCCGGAATCGCTCAAATGGGCTTCTGGTGCGTTGAGGACTTGCTGAAAGCCGGACGCACTGATGAAAAAGTGTTAATTGTGCCGATCGGCATTCAATACCGCTATGTCAATCCACCTTGGGAACCCCTAGAAAAACTTTTAACTCAATTAGAAATAGATTGCGGTCTCCCAGCCTTAGAACGCAGCGACATCGCCCAATTAGAGGCAGAAAATCTCGCTCCCGAAGACCAATATCACAAATTGCAATATCTGCGCCTGATTCGAGTTGGCAGCCATTTGCTAGGAGTAATGGAAGAGTTTTATACCCGTTTTTACCATCGTAATTTACACCCAAAAACAGCTAATTTGACCTCATTACCGATACCAGAAACAACGGCAAACGATTCGGAAGATGAAGCGATGATTGCTCGACTGACAGCACTGTTAGACGTGGCTTTGCAAGTAGCAGAAGAATATTTCAACTTGAAGCCCAAAGGCAGTTTGATAGACCGCTGCCGCCGTCTGGAACAAGCAGGCTGGGACTATATTTATCGAGAAGATATCAAAGATATTGCAGCACTTTGTCCCTTAGAAAGAGGATTAGCCGATCGCCTCGCTGAAGAAGCAAGTCTGCGGATGTGGCACATGAGACTTGTCGAAAGTTTCGTGTCCGTTACGGGCAGGTACGTCCAAGAAAAGCTCACCGCAGAACGTTTGGCAGAAACCACTTTACTGCTGTGGGACGTACTGACTCGCATCAAAGGCGGAAATCCTTTCGGTCGGCCTTCTTTGGGCAAACAGCAGGTGCAAATGACCGTGGGCGAACCGATATCAGTGGGCGATCGCTGGGAGGGATATCAAACCAGCCGCAGATTAGCAGTTGCCGAACTCACTCAAGACTTGCAATCAGCTTTAGAAGGAATGATTAAATCTTAATTAGTCCTAATCTGTAATTAGGAATAGGGAAGTAGGAAGAGAGACGCAGGAAGAGAGAAGCAAAAATAAGGATGATATAGCAACCGCCACATAGGTTAGGACATAAATCATGTCATGAATAGATCCTATAACCCTTTAGCATAAACGGTTTGATTATCGTACTATGTAACTGTCAACTGTCAACTGCTATATCTTGCCTTTCTGTTCCCGATCAGTTGGGGATTCGTCATTAAGGAAACAACTTGTTATAAACTTGAGGAAGATGTATAATAAACGACAACTAATATCCAGTGCCACTTAATCACTGACAATAAAGTTGTTGGTTAGAGGCATTTTGTATTATTGAATAATAAAATTCTCACTATCAACTTAATTGAATGGTTGAGCCGGACTCGACCTAACAATAACCATGAATCATGAACAAACAAAAATAACCGATGAATAACAAACCTATCGATTTATCTACTAACTCAATTAAGGTAAAACTGCTGAATCATTTAGCGCAAGAATTGCTCACCCCGCTCACTTCTGTCCTGGGTATGGCAAGCGTGTTAAACCAAGAAATTTACGGCCCCTTAACGAGCAAGCAAAAAGAATATATCGACGTGATCCAAGACAGCAGCCGAGCTTTGCGAGCGCTAGTTGAAGAAATTTTGGAACTTGCAGAACTAGATGATTCCGCTTTCACCTTGAAGCGAAGCGCAGTTGATATAGAAACTTTGTGTCAGCAAGTTGTGACAACCCTGTCGCCGGCAGCCTCTAGACGAGAGCAAGAAATTAACTTGTCGATGGGGCCCGGGCCGCGTATCTTGTTGGCCGATAAAGATAAAGTTCAGCAAATGCTGCACCACTTAATTTTTAGCATTATTCAATCGGCTGGGGCAGGCAGCGTGATTCGAGTCCACGTTTCTCGGAAAGAAGACGGTATCAATATCGGAGTTTGGGTTTTTCATCCTTGGTTGGGAGAAAGTTTGCCCCATGCTAAACTCTACTCCGACTACTTGTTGAAGGTCGGATCGGCTAGCGGTGCGCGATCGAACTCCGAAACCAGCTCCCTCGGACTTGAACCGCAACTCCCGTCACATACACAGGCTTCGCAGCGATTAACGCTGGCGTTTTCTGAGCTGGCGGCTTTGGTGGCCGAGAATGCTGCGGATACCGCACCTGTGTTAGCTGGTTACGGCGCCAGGGAACGCTTGGGGCTGCTGCTTTGCTGCCAGTTGGTGGAAATTCAAGGCGGCCAACTCTCGATTCAAGGCACCCCGGAATCTGGATATCGCTACTTGCTCGGACTCCCGTGCACCAATGCTACGGAGTTGTTGGAAGGTTTCTGAAGGAAGAAGGAAGGAGGAAGGAGGAAGAAGGAAGAAGGAAGAAGGAAGAAGGAAGAATTGCGCCATTCCCAACTAAATTCCCCGATTACCAATTCCCAATTACTAATTCCCAATTACTAAATTCTCCAATTACCGATTACCAATTCCCGATTACCAATTCCCGATTACCAATTTCCGATTACCAATATTAAGAAGTACAAATCTAAAATAGAAATGAATTCAGTTTGGCAACAGTTAACTCTGGCAAATTTGCCGCTCTCTAAGTGGCAAAGTGGCAGTTATTTATTGAATTGGGCGATCGGCTCTTTGCGCAGTTGGCGGCAGAGTAGCTGGCTGATGCAGTGGGCGGAACCCCTCGGTTTTGTTTTACTCGCCTTGACGTTCGGTATGGGCCCGTTTGTGAACAATGCCCTGGTGGGGGTGTTGATGGCTGCTGGCGCTGCGTTTTGGGTGCTGCTGACTGTTTCGGACGATCGCGCGATCGCCCTCACACCCATTCACTTACTGGTACTGCTGTACTGGGGCATTGCTACCGTCGCCACCGCAATGTCGCCGGTCAAAGCCGCCGCTTTTACAGGTTGGACGAAGCTAACGCTGTATTTGCTGTTTTTTGCCCTCATGGCGCGGATCTTGCGAGATCCCCGTTTGCGATCGTGGTTAATTACCGTATATTTGAACGTCGCTCTAGTTGTGAGTTTCTACGGCGTGCGGCAGTGGATTGATAAAGTGCCACCATTAGCTACTTGGAACGATCCAACTTCTAGTCAAGCCGATGTCACCCGAGTTTACAGTTTTTTGGGCAATCCAAACTTGCTCGGTTCCTATTTGCTGCCAGCAATTGCCTTAAGCGCCGCCGCACTTTTTGTCTGGCAAGGATGGGGAACCAAACTTTTAGCACTGACGATGTTGGTGGTGAATTGCGCGTGTTTGCGCTACACCGACAGCCGGGGTGCTTGGATCGGTTTTGTGGCTCTGCTTGTGGTATTTTTGGTGTTGCTTTGGTACTGGTACAGCCCTGTGATGCCTAGGTTCTGGCGGAATTGGGCGCTGCCGTTAGGGTTGGGAGGTTTGGCTGGGGCGTTAATTTTGGGAGTGGTTTTGGTGCCAGCCTTGCGCGAGCGAGTTTCGAGTATGTTTGTCGGCCGTGGCGACAGCAGCAACAATTTTCGGATGAATGTTTGGACGGCGGTGATTGACATGATTCGCGATCGGCCAATTATCGGCATTGGCCCCGGCAACACCGCTTTCAATAAAGTTTATCCACTTTATATGCAGCCGAAATTCACTGCTTTGAGCGCTTATTCTGTGCTGCTGGAAATTACGGTAGAAAGTGGTTTTATCGGTTTAATGTGTTTTCTGTGGATGTTGACAGTAACAGTCAATCAAGGTTTGTTGCAGATAAAAAGATTGCGCGACTCGCAATTTAACAACTCTAATTTAGAGGAAGAATCCCCAAATCTAAAATCCCAAATCCCAAATCTAAAATCGAATCAGGGGTTTTGGTTGATTGGGGCGATCGCAACTTTAACTGGCATGATGGCCCACGGTTTTGTCGATACTGTTTGGTACAGACCAGAAGTTAATATGCTGTGGTGGTTGATGGTGGCGATTATTGCTAGTTTTTACAGGAACTCGCAGCAACAGCAAGATTCAGCTTTGACGGATGCCCAGTAGAT
>JBDTEI010000430.1:0-4708 GCA_039922675.1 Microcoleus sp. | reverse complement strand
CGAAATTCATTGCCGGTGGGAATGCGGTTGATTGCGCCGATGGGCTTACCGTTCAAGAGGATTATCCGTTTGTCTCCGTCTTTGGCTTCGGGGAGATAAGTCTGAACCATCACTGGAATTTGCCCTTGTTGAGTGCTAATTTCGACCAGGGAGTTGAGATTGCGATCGCCCGGTTCCAAAAACAAAATCCCCTCGCCAGCTTTACCACCCAAGGGTTTAAGAACTGCGGCTCCTTTTTTTTCAACAAATTGCCGAATTACCTGTTTGTTTTGAGAAACAATGGTTTCGGGGATCGCTCCTTCAAATTGCAAAGCATACATTTTTTCATTCGCCGCCCGCAATCCTTTGGGACTGTTAACTACCAAAGTTTTCGCGGGATCGATGCCGTCTAGAAGGTAAGTAGCGTAGAGGTAAGGAACGTTGACAGGGGGGTCTGTCCGCATAAATACTGCGTCCATTGCTTCGAGAGGCTGCAAAGTAGGCTGTTCCACCTCGTACCAAGCCTCAGCCGCCTCCCAGCGTCCCTCTACTTTTTTTACTGGGGTAAGGGCTACTCGACTCAGCAGTGCCCAGGTTTTGCCGCCGATGACGCTTAATTCGTTGGCTTGAGTCGCCCAGACTTCGTGACCCAACTCTTGAGCTGCTTCCATCAGCGCTACGCTGGTATCGTGTCCTGGAATTAGTCGCGCGAGGGGATCGATGATGAATGCAAATTTCATTTTCAGTTAAAATTAAGAATTGGTCGCATGAAAATTTTGGAAAACTCAAAATTTAACAGGGAATGCCTCATGTTGCTGCTAGCAGCGGATCTAGCAGGCCTTGAGCATCGAGTGCGTGGATCTCGTCGCAGCCGCCTACGTGTTGGTCGTTGATGAATATCTGAGGTAGGGTGCGACCTCCGTTGGCTCGATCGGTCATTCGATCGCGTGCTGCTGCATCTCCATCGATCGCGTACTCTGTAAAATCAACCCCTTTTCGCTTCAGCAGTGCTTTAGCACGAATGCAAAACGGGCAGGTTCTCCAAGTGTAAATTTCTACTTTAGGTATCATCAGAGGCTCAAACAATCACAATATTTTTTTATTGTAATCTTAACCAATCTTATTTTAATTTTTATATATAGCAACCGCGCCCGACGGTTACGAAGTTCTCGCATTGCACTTTCCCCGTGGGGTC
Source organism: Microcoleus sp. (assembly GCA_039922675.1). Classification (GTDB taxonomy): domain Bacteria; phylum Cyanobacteriota; class Cyanobacteriia; order Cyanobacteriales; family Microcoleaceae; genus Microcoleus. The sequence goes on along the minus strand of JBDTEI010000430.1, from coordinate 3,534 downwards.
GATTGCTTCTGACTTCTGTTTGTGATAACTAAACCCTTTTTCTTTCTGCTCTAATTGCAGCCCGCAAGCTGTAAGGTAATAATATATACATTTTTTTAACTTTTACCTAAAAACAAAAAAAACACCCGCGCTTCAAGAAACGGAGAGATGTTGAAAACAAGCAGCAGCTTGGGCCTGCCTACCGTTGCTGACCGACCTGCTTGTTTCGTTTTCTGCCGGAACAGATGATTCCTGCGCCTGTCAGCAGGAGTGCTACCACAGTACCCGGTTCTGGGATAGTTGTTGTCCTCAAGGCGGGGGCGTTTGTGTAGATATTTGGTGGAAAATTCGGCTTCAATGGAGGCGTCGGCCTCAACGTCAACGGAGGCACTATCGGGTTTGGGGTCGCCGGAGCTACCAGAGATAGCGGGGATTCGGGCAATAGCGGTATCGGGCCTGGTGTTGGTATTAGTGTTGGCGATTCGACTACCGACGGCGCTGTTGGCTCTATTATCGTTGGTGATGTTGGTGATGCGACTACCGGCGGTGGCGCTGTTGGCTCCACTATCTGTGCTGGTGATTCCACTACTGGCACTTCCGGTACCGGGTCTCGCAGGGATGCTGGTGATGTCGGTACTGGGCCTGGTACGGGTGCTGCTGATTGCGGGCTGGGGGAACTATCAGGCACGCAGGAACTTGAAAAGTTTCCGGGCCCGCACACATCGATTGCTGCTGAAGCCGGAGGGGCGGCAGCTAGATAGTAGAACCCTATTGCCATTGTGGCAGAGAGTCCAATTGCTAGTTTTGCCAGTGGCGTACACATAACTATTTAGTTAAACAGTGGTAAAATCGGATAGAAATAGTGCTAGAGATTAGCGCTGCACGGCTGGTCTGGATTTTAGGGTTCTTATCATAAATTGATCTTTTCTCTCTTGGACGCCTGTAAAAGATTGTATAGCGTTTGAGGCCTCGCCCAAACACTTTGATCATCTTATTTTCTTTCGCCCTAGCCCCGCGTAGCGTGGTTGGCATCGTCTGTCTGGCAACATCTGTGGGCAACCTCTCAACCAACAGCCATTACAGCCATTAACCAAAAGAGTTTATACCTAGACCGTCACCTCGTGAAATTAATTATGTAACCGATCGCAAACTAGCTCTGCTTTATTCTAATTTGCAATCCACAATCTGACTACTCTTTTATAGTCTCATACTTTGACGAGATCTGTCCTCAGTATATGTACGTATATTCCCGAATGTCAACTACTTAAAAGGAATATTTAAGTATTTACCGAGGGTAGAGGGCGTATTGAATGAGCTGAGCTAGTCGATCGCGGAGAGTTTCCATTCCGAGACCTTTGGCTGCCGAGATAAATACGGCTTGAGGAAACTCTTCTCGGGCGAGGGCGAGAGTATCTTGATCTACAGCATCGATTTTGTTAAAAGCAACAAGGGCTGGGCCGGGAGTTACGGGCATATCTGTCAAAATATTCATGACCGATCGAATTTGGCTCTGCCACGCGGGATGGGAGAGATCGACGAGGTGCAGCAAAGCATCGGCATCTGTGACTTCTTCGAGGGTAGCCCGAAAAGCGTCGATCAATGAGGGCGGCAGTTCGCGAATAAAGCCCACTGTATCTGTGATGACGATCGACTGCGGTTCACCTGTGAGGGCGCCTGGAATCGTCAGTTTTCGGGTGGTGGGGTCGAGGGTGGCAAATAATTGGTCGGCGGCGTAGACCTCGGAATTGGTGAGCAGGTTGAGCAGAGTGGATTTACCGGCGTTTGTGTAGCCGACGATGGCCACTGAGGGTACGTCCATGTGGTGGCGGTTCTGCCGCAGCCGGAAGCGGTGGGCCAGCAGTTGATTTACTTCTTGCTGCAATCTAGAAATGCGTTTGGCGATCGTCCGCCGTTCGGTTTCGAGCTTAGTTTCCCCCGGGCCTCTGGTTCCGATGCCACCGCCCTGTCTCGACATTGCCTGACCGCGACCTGTCAGGCGGGGCAGTGTGTACTGTAGCTGAGCGAGTTCGACTTGCAATTTACCTTCGCTCGATCGCGCTCTTTGGGCGAATATGTCGAGAATCACCTCAGTGCGATCGACTACGCGGATACCGAGCTGAATTTCCAAGTTCCGTATTTGTGCGGGGGACAGGTCGCGATCGAATACCACGAGGTTAGCGCTAATCGTTTGAGCGGTGAGGGAAATTTCTTGAATTTTGCCTTCGCCGACCACTGTCTGCGGGTGGGGGCTCGATCGCTTTTGACGCACTGTTTGCAACACCTGACCCCCGGCGCTTTCCACCAGCCGCGTGATTTCTGCGAGTCCGTCCTCAAAATCCAGCAGAGTCATGTGCTGAGTCATGACACCAACCAGCAGCACTTTGTCCTGGTCTGCATCTACCTGCTTAGCTACGAACTCTGCTTGAAAATCTGCTTCAAGTCCTTCCACAAACTCCAGAAAGTCTTGGTCTGCGAGGTCGTCCAAACTCAGAGGTTCTGATATTTTCCAGGGAAAGTTTTGAGTTTTAATTGGTGAGTTTTGAATTGAAGGCTCTTCTATTTCATCTGTTTGAGTTGAAGCTGGTTCTAACTTAGCGCTCAACACAGAGAACTCAAAATTTGGCCGCTCTCCCTGGGGTATCAGGTGAACGAGATAAGTGTCTTGGATGTAACCGGCCGCACCGCCGCCTCGGCGCTGAAATCCTCCCCCGGTCAGCGTCAGCCACACTAGGGCGTCTAGGCGCTGAATTGCCATTGCCGTGAGTGCTGCTTCGTTGGGGATTTCTGGCTTGAGGTGGGTGGCGATGCAGCGAATGCCACTGAGGCGACCTCCCCCGTAGCGGGGCAATTCTAGGGGCGCAATCTGCGTTTGGCGGGGCGTACCGACGCCGACGCGAATGACTTGTCCGCGGCGGTTGATGTAGGCGCAGATTGGTTTGTCGATTTCGGTGCTGATGGCGGCGACGCGCTGGGCGAATTCTGCCGTGGTGATGCGATCGCCCGGTAGTCGCTGGTGGTAAAGCTTTTCGAGTTGCTTGAGCTGGCTGGACTTTAAACCCTGAAGATTGCCGTAGATGGTTTCGATAACTGTTTCTCCCGATCGTTCTGTTTATCTCCTATTTTAGTTAACTCCGGGGCGATCGTGTTCTGGTTGCCAGTTGAAATTTACTAATTTTTTTTTTGCCTTTAGCAACTCGCGGATTGACTATTGTCGAGTCACAATGGCTGTTGTTTGTCGCAGCAGGGCGATCGAGCCTGTCATAACAGCCATCTCAACTTGCAGTTGTCTTTAGTATCTACCGATACATAATAGCGCTAAAACAATCTCGTTTAACAAAACTTAACACGAAATTCTAGATCTCAAAATCCTCCTTTAGACTTGTGTGTATTTTGAGCCTAGAGACAGATAGCAAACTAAAAATTAGGTCGCTACTATGATAAGCGAAACATTGTTAAGGAATGTAAAAACATGGAAACTCGTCCTACTAACGTACCTACAACCACTAATGCCTACAACGGCAAAGATCGCAATGCCTTTTTGTTTGGCCTCAACCC
>JBDTEI010000429.1:0-2619 GCA_039922675.1 Microcoleus sp. | reverse complement strand
TCCTGGAACCCGGTACGGAGAGCCGCGCGATCGATCGACTGTTGCAAGAAGCAAATAAAACCACCGTCGAACTGATGCGGCCGGAAAATACTAAGGTTAGAGAGCAGGTTATTCAAATTACTAAGGCGGAAATCGATCAATTAATCAGTCAAATTAAGGACGGTCAAGATTACGTAGTGCGGATTGTCGCCGGCGCTAATTATCTGCGACAAGAAAAGCTAATTAAGGTATTTGCCGAAGCGGAAATCAATCGAGTAGTATTCCGGGCTGGAGATGTGATTGCAGCGGTGGCTGTCAATCCGGTAGCTTTGACAGACGAACAGGTACGCCAGCAGTTGCAGCAATTGATCGAAGCTTGTCAATTTCGCGCTCGCTTGATCGGCGTTGTCGGCGGTAGAGTCCAAGTTGCGGACAATCGGATTGAAACTTTGGCTGGTTTTGTCGATCGACTACAGCAGTACCAGAAACCGCTGGATGTTCGGGCGATCGCTACAGATGTCACGTACATCGCCGGCCAGTTGAAAATAGATTTAGTTGCTCTTGAAAACGGAGCCGTTGTTTTCCGCACCGGACAACAACCACTGGGCGGAGGAGATTTGAAACTTAAGTAATAAGTGCGATCGTTCTATCGAATTCTAGCAAAAATTTTGGGCGATCGAACCACAATTTTGCTTGACTTTTTCGCACTCTTGACATATCATTAAATCATGGGAATCCGTGCCGCCATATATATAGCAATCGTAGGGTGCGTCGCCACAAAAAATCTGGAAGCACCACCAACAATCTTACAGCGACGCACCGCATCCAATTAGTAGGGTGTGTCGCCACAAAAAATCTGGAAGCACTACCAATAATCTCACAGCGACGCACCGCACCGCTAAGAAGGGAAAGAAAGAAACTAAGAATCGAACCCTGAGATATTGACATCACAGAACAAAATTTTGCTCAATTCATAGCATTTGTAATAATTATTGTAACAGTATATTGTTGATTTTGTCGATCGTACAATTTGGCGCGAATGGTGCGTCGCTATGAGATTATAGATTTTTGTGCAGAGATTTTTAGTAGCGACACACCCTACGGAATACGGCTGCCAACTGCCAACCATCAACTGCCAACTGTCAACTGTTAAAATGCAGGAGCGTGCGGTGTAATGTCAGAGAATCAAAATCAACCCAGAGAATACGATGCCGTCCTTGGCGGTCAAAGTTCAATTCCTCTCAATGCTGCGGTACTCGGAGGCATTCCCGGCGTTAAAAGCCGATTAACTTCACCCATTGTCGAAGTGAGAATCGCCGCCCTCTCCGAAGCGCTCAAACATGGAGAAGTAGGTTTAGATGTGATAATTCAAGCATTGCATGATGAATCAATGCAGGTGAAATTTGCTGCCTATTCACTCCTGAAAGATCGAGATGACTTAAAGATTAAACCTCAGTTTCACGAATATCTCCCTACATTTGAATTTGATGTCATCACAGTCGATGCTGAAGGAAAAGAAAACAGTCCCAGAAAGTCTTTTGCTCATTACTTCCCTGAAGACTTAGGTAATGGAGTTGTACTAGAAATGGTTTACATTCCTGGCGGCACATTTATGATGGGTTGGCAAGCACCAAAATCAGCTAGGTACGATAACGAAAGTCCGCCGCCTCAAGTAATAGTACCGACTTTTTATGCAGGAAGATACCCCATCACCCAACCACAGTGGCAAGCAGTGATGGGAAATAATCCATCGCGCTTTAAAGGTGAAAAACGTCCTGTAGAAAGTGTAAGGTGGAATGAGGCTGTAGCATTCTGCCAAAAACTTTCTGAAAAAACAGGCAAGATTTATCGCTTACTTTCAAAATCTGAATGGCAATATGCTTGTCGCGCTGGAACTACAACATCTTTCTATTTTGGCGAGACAATTACCAAAGATTTAGTTAATTATGACGGCCAACAAACAATGGATGTGGGGAGTTTTCCTCCCAATGCCTTTGGACTTTATGATATGCACGGTCAGGTTGGCGAATGGTGCAGCGATAAGTGGCAAATTAACGATGACGACGCAGCGACTGACGGAGGTTTTTGGAAAAATGAAATAAATAGTTACCGTGTGCTGCATGGAGGTTCGTGGAACTACCGTGCGCTCCAGTGCCGTGCGGCCTACCGCTGCTGCATCCCGCGCAACTCGCACGGGCACGGGGACGGGGGTTTTCGTGTTGCGGTAGCTTTGGCTGTCCCTTCCTCCCCGTCTTCTCTGTGAGGACTCTTCTCTACTCTTTAGCCCTTTAGCTTTTTTCCCTGTTTCCTCTTTACCCAACCCAGTTTCTGATTTGTGCGCGGGGCCAAAGAAACCGGGTTTTTTCGATAAATCAAAACTGGGAAGCAAATATTGTGGCAACAACTCGGTTTCTGATTTGTGCGCGGGGGTGAAAAAAACCGGGGTTTTTCGATAAATCAAAATAGGGAAGCAAATATTGTGGCAAAAACCAGGTTTCTGATTTGTGCGCGTTGCTGTGAGAAACCGGGTTTTTTCGATAAATTAAAACGGGGAAGTAAATATTGTGGCAAAAACCCGGTTTCTGATTTTAGACATTATATGGCCGCACGGATTCCCATGATGATATAATATGTCAATCC
>JBDTEI010000428.1:0-7965 GCA_039922675.1 Microcoleus sp. | reverse complement strand
CCGGAAGGGCGGCTGATTTTTGGACGCATGACGGTGCAAGAAAACCTGGAAATGGGTGCTTATCTCCGCAACGATACTCTTGGTATCAAGTCTGATATGGAAAAAGCTTTAAATTTATTTCCCCGTTTGCGAGAAAGAATTAGTCAAAAAGGCGGCACTCTCAGCGGGGGCGAACAGCAAATGCTGTCGATCGCCCGGGCTTTGATGTCGCGCCCCCGTTTGTTATTATTGGATGAGCCGAGTATGGGCTTAGCACCGATGTTAGTCAGTCAAATTTTTGCGATCGTCCGCGATATTAATGCGGGCGGAACAACTATTTTACTGGTTGAACAAAACGCCCGCATGGCTTTAAGTGTAGCCCACCGCGGCTATGTGCTCCAAACTGGTGAGGTTGTAGTCGCCGGTACTGCTAGCGATTTACAGTCAAATGAAACTGTTCGGAAAGCGTATTTAGGTGAAAGTTAAATAGCTATTTTGGGAATGGGTAATGGGTAAAGAGTCATTAGTCATTAGTCATTAGTTAGGGGTGATGGGTAATTGGTAATTGGTAATTGGTAATTGGTAATTGGTAATCGGGAATCGGTAATTTTCAATTACTAGCGCGATTCATTAAACATCCTGGTTAATGACTAATGACTAATGACCAATCACCAATCACCAATGACTAATAGACCTCTTGCAAAAATCCGAAAATACCCTGAAACCATCTGCGTCAATCGGTGTTTATCTGCCCGATATCTGCGGTTGCTCTATGACTCAAAGATTTTTGCAACAGGTCTAATGACTAATGACCAATCACCAATGACTAATGACTAATGACTAATTCCCCATTTGCGATCGCAACTTCCCCGTTTTCAATTCCGTCTCAAAAGCTGCCCGCACCTTTTCCCACTCCGCTTCGGCTTCCAACAGCCGATCGCGCGCCGTGCGTGCATCAAAAATCTGTTCCCCTCCAGACTCAACCGCTACACGACCCATCAACTCCAACTCCTTGCAAACTTCCGAAAAAGACACGGCTCCTAAATTGGCGCTGCTCGACTTGAGCGTGTGAGAAGCTAGCTTCAAACTATCAGCATCGCCCAGAAAAATTGCCTCCTTAATTGTTTCTAAATGCTGGGGTGCGTCTAACAAATATATCTTAATCAACTCCCCCAAGAAATCCGGATCGTCCTCATCGTCTAGCTCGCGGAGACTTTGCAAAACATGAAAATCAATCGGCGAATTTGCTGCCAGTTGAGCGCTCGAATATCTAGCAGCCTCACTGCCGTTTTTTTGAGAAATATCTAAATTTTTGGGTTCAGTAACGACATTCAATTCATCCTGATGCAGAGGTTTGCACTTGCTGAGGGCGAGCGCCAACTCTTCCCGGCGCACTGGCTTAGTAATATAATCGTCCATACCGGCTTCCAGACACTTTTCGCGATCGCCCTGCATCGCATTAGCCGTCATCGCAATAATTCTCGGTTTCTTGTTAGCTGGCCATTCCAGACAAATGCGACGTGTCGCTTCCAAACCGTCCATCTCCGGCATCTGCACGTCCATCAGCACAACATCGTAAGATTGCCGCTTCAAAGCCTCCAAAACCTCCAACCCATTAGCAGCAATATCGGCGCGATATCCTATCCTGTCGAGCAAATGCGTAGCCACTTTTTGATTCACCACATTATCCTCGGCCAGCAAAATCCGAATCTGACTAGAATTACCTGTATCATACGGGGCAGAATTGCTCGCTACCTGCCTCAAAACCGCAGGCGTCCGCTGCACACGGTGCTGTTCTTGAGAATTTTCAAAATACTTCAATCCCGAAGTCAAAGTCGCCACATTTGAAACTTCTCCCTTGCCGCTTCTGCCGATAACATATCCAAAAACTTGCAGCAATACATTATAAAACTGCGACTGTTTTAGAGGCTTAGTTAAAAAAGCCGAAAAATGTACTTCTGTAGTTTCAAGTTTCTTCCAAACTTCCGCCTTGCTCAAATAAGTAAACAGCACCAGAGGTAGCGTAACTTTGCGAGGGCTTGTAACTTTGATGACATTCGGATTTAGCCCGTCGCTGCTAGACAAATTGCTCAGCTCAAATTTCCGAATCTCCACAGCCAAAGCCACACCGTCCATATCTGGTAGATTCATCGCCAAAATAGCCAAATCGATCGCCGAGTTTCCTTTGATGGCTTCCAAAGCCTCAGCACCCGAAGTTACAGCCACAGGTATCATGCCCCAAGCCTCAGCTTGCCGGATCAAAACTTGCCGGTTAATGACATGATTCTCGACAATTAACAAACGCTTACCAGCAGCAAATTCCGGCAGTTTTTCCTCACCCATGCTTTCATTAGCTTCAGCAGTCACCGTAAAATAAAAAATCGAACCGGAACCCGATATCGACGGTTCAGAAAATCCCGCAGGCGGCGTTCCTGCCGTACTTTGTGCGATCGCAGAAACGGCAGGTTGAGACTTAGAACTTCCCGGAGTAACCTGACTGACAACCCACATTTTACCCCCCATAAGATCGCTCAAACGCTGGCTGATAGCCAGTCCCAAACCCGTCCCGCCGTAATGTCGCGTTGTCGAAGCATCCACCTGCGAAAAAGCTTTAAACAGGCGATCGATCCGGTCTGGCGGAATGCCAATTCCCGTATCTTGGACACCAAATTGAATCTCGTATTGTCTCCTACGTACCAAGTGTCCCTGGTTAATTGCTAGCAGTTGTGGCTCTAGAATATTGCTTATTTCCGGCAAAATCTTAGCAGGTAATATCTCGATTTTCCGAGCTGTACAGCAGACGACAATTTCTCCAGATTCTGTAAATTTAACGGCATTGCCCAGCAAATTTACCAAGATTTGGCGCAGCCTCGTGACATCTCCTAAAATATTTTTAGGAACAGAATCGTCAATAAAGTAAGCCAACTCTAAACCTTTTTCCGACGCTCTGGGAGCCAGCAATTCCAGAGATTCTTCTATACAGTTTTGCAGATCGAAGGGACTGTGTTCCAAATCCATTTTGCCCGATTCAATCTTGGAAAAGTCGAGGATATCATTAATAATAGTCAGCAAAGCATCGCCGCTGCTGCGAATTGTCTCCACAAAATCGCGCTGTTCTGGAGTTAGTTGCATATCCAGCAGCAAACCCGTCATCCCGATGACCGCATTCATGGGAGTGCGGATTTCGTGACTCATAGTCGCTAAAAATTCGCTCTTAGCTCTGTTAGCAACTTCCGCCGCTTGTCGCGCTTGCTCCAAAGCTTCATTTTGCTCTGCCAACTGTTGCTGTCGCTGAACTTCTTTTTCTAAAAGTCGTGCTTGAGCTAAGGTAATTCCAACTTGAGCGGCAACATCTTCTAAGAGTTCAATTTCGTCGGGAGTCCACTGGCGAGTTGCATCGCACTGGTGCAAAGTAATAATGCCATTTGGTTCTCCTTGATAGGAAGTGCGAACCGCCAACATAGATTTTAATCCGATGCGGCGGCACATCGGCACGGAAGATTCGAGCAAAGGATCGGCAAACACATCGGGAGATGCCAGGGCTATATCTTCAGCGAGCAGTTTTTCTGTGTAGGGGTTGTAAGTGACAGAAAGTTCTAAATCTAAAGCCGATTCGTGACCTGGTTCTAAGTATTCTGCGACACAAGGAAGGTGGGGATAAGGTTGGGAAAGATAGGTGTGAATTGTGCAGCGATTGACGCCGAATACGCGACCGATTTGGGTGGCGGTAGTCTGAAAAATTTCTTGAGTGTCTAAGGTCGATCGCACTTTTTGAGTGATTTGTTTGAGGAGTAAAACGCGCTGGTACTGACGCTGCAAAGTGTGCTCGCGCTCTTCGCGGGCAATTTCGGCGCCGATATAATTGCCCATCAACTTTAAAATTTCTAAATTCAGCGGTTTCACAGGAGGTTGAGCGGTGCGGGAAGTAAAGCTCAAAGTGCCAAAAACTCGCCCTTGGACTATTACCCGCGTGCCGACAAAAGCTTCCAATCTGCGCACGGCGTAAGCGGGATGCTGCTTCCACTGAGTAGTGCCGGCGGATTCGATCGAAATAGGTTCGATCGATCGTAAAACCTCTCGCTCGAAGGTTCTGCTTAAAGCAAAACCGTCTCCTTTAGCAAATCCGAAGGGAAAATCGGACGGCACATAAGCGGCGAGCACTTCGTAGCGATCGCCCAAAACCCTGCCCAACAGCCCGATATCCATGCCAAACTGACTGCAACCCATTGCCAGCAACCGGGCTGTTCGCTCGTCAAAAGAGCCGGACGAACCCACCATTACCTCATATAGCGATCGAATTGCCCGCTCGCTTTCCCGCAGTTCCTCAACCCCTTCGACGCGGTTGCAGACATCGTGCAAAGTCCCTAAAATTCCCACTATTTCACCTTGGGAATTTAGCCGGACTTGGGCAAATATTTCAACCGAAATAAAGCCTGAATTGCTGTGAATTCCCAATTCGTTTTGACCAGAGTCAGACTTATATTTAATTCGCAGTTCTCGCCGATAAAATGCCGATTTTCCCGACTGCAAAGACTCCAATAAATTTTCACAATGCGGGCGCTCATCTGGATGCACCCAATCTGAAAAATTAGTTTGCAAACTTTCGGAAACCGAAAAACCAGTAATTTCAGTCCAAGCGCGGTTGAGAAATGTCCAAACCCCTGCCGTATCCATCTGGAAAATTACTGTTGCTTTCAAAGCATCAAATACTTGGAATTGCTCCACGCCATCGCAGTTTTTGAGTTCTAACTGCTGGTTGGGAGTAATATCTGTATGAGTTCCGACTACCCGCAGCGGTTTGCCCGTAGCGCCGCGCAAAACTTGACCCCGGTTCAGTACCCAGACCGTGCTGCCGTCTTTGCAGTACATTCGATATTCTGCTGAAAAATCCGCTGTTTTTTCAGCGAAGTGATCTTCTAAAGCTGCCTTTACTCCGTCAATGTCGTCTCGGTGGATGCGACTCCACCATTCCGATCGGCGATTCGAGATTTCCCCTGCTTTGTAGCCGAGCATTTCTTGCCATCGCGCCGAATAAAAAAACTCATCAGTTTCGAGATTCCAATCCCAAATCCCCTGATTGTTGACGGTCGCGGGGAGATTTGGGGGCCCGGCGAAATTATTTTGAGCAATTTCTACACTTCCGTGGCGATTGGCTGCCGGAATCTGTATTTCTGCCGAGAGTTTTTTGTACTGTGCGTTGCTAGATTCTAGCTGGCGCTGCAAAGCGATCAAGCCTGAATGCAGAGATTTTGAGTCCAGCGCTTGTAAAAGGATAGTTTTAGGATCGACAATCCCGATCGGGTGATTGCTGTCGTTGATGACTAATAAAGGCAACTGGCAGTAGTTTTTTTGCAGCAAGGCGATGGCTGCTTCTAGCGTAGACTGCGATCGTATTAACGGTGGCGAACTGCTGCAAATTGATCCCGCTTTAATTTTGTTGGAGTCTCTGTCTAGCGCCTGCAACTGCACGATGTCTCGCGAACTTACCACCCCAACCAGTTTGTGGAGGTTAGGATTTGTAAATTTGGAATTTGTAGCAGCACCATTAGAGTTTTGTTCGGGGGTTTCAGTGATTAATACATAACTAACATTGTGTCTGAACATCAGTTGCGCCAAATAGCGAACCGTAGCACTAGCAGGAGCGTGAATAATTCGCGAAGCTGCGATTTTAGGAATTTGATAAAGTTTAATTAAATGAGCAGGCAGCTCTAATTTCGGATGTAAAATTGGCAGCGGCGGAGGGAACGCGAAGGCCGCCGCAGGTGGTAAAGCGCTGCTTGCTTTTTGTGCCGATTCCCCAATTTCTTGCAACAGTTGCACCAAGCTTTGAGAGCTAATTAAACCGACAAGTTCTTCAGCGTCGCTGACGACGGGCAAATGGCCGATATGATTTTTTTCCAGCAGATTTGCTAAGGCAAAAAAGTCGGGAATTTCCGATTCTCGGGCTACAGTGACGGTTCTGATCATGATTTGCTCGATCGCAAATCCCCTCAAAGCAGCGCCGATCGAACTTAGCTGTACCACATCTCGCGCTGTAAAAATCCCCAGCACCGTCTGCCCACTGGGATAGGAAGCTTTTGAGCCGTTGAGACTCAACCCATTGACGGATGGCTGTACTGCACGCGGTATGTGGTTGTAGAAACCCGACAGTTGCCGCGATTGTGGGGAAGTCCCGTTCGTCGGATTTCCCAGTTGAGAATTCCCGCGCGGTTCTACCACGAGGACGTAACTGGCTCCTGTGCTGCTCATCAGCTCGATCGCCTCTTCTACGGGCGTCTGAGGGGTGACGGTGAGGGGATTGCGGTTAATGACCTGACTGAGAGAGGGAATAAACATCAGGGGGCATAAGAGTGATATTTGTTAGAAAAACCAGATCGCGGGCAGCAGGTTGATTGAGAGGCTTTGCCCGCGAGATTTCCAAGCGCGCTCAAAGTTTCTGTACGATTACACTCACCCCTACTTCCTGCATCTTGGCATTTAAAATTAATTCCGTGCCAAATCCTGACATGGGAAGGGTTCTGATTTTCAGAACCAATACTATCCGCCAGAGGGCGGACTTTTGACTGGCCGGCAATTCCTCGCCTCGCCGAACTGCTGCGGGTGACGCGAGCAATAATTTCTGCGATTGTCTAGACGACACCCTACTTTCTCGTCTTCAACGGAACTCTCGCTCGGATTCTGTTGCAGGCAAGATACCTACACGCTACCAATTTACCAGCGACAGGAGGGGATCACAACATAACGATTTAGGTATTTCAACTGTGCAATTAGGGGGGGAGAGGCAGAGGGGGGAGGGGGAGAGGGACACAGGGACACAGGGACAGACGGCGAAACAGGCAGAAAATAAATAATTGCGCTCGTAACTAATTCTATGTTATCCCAATTCTGAAGTCCGAGGATTTGGCATTCAATTCGGGCGATCGAACTTGATGAGAATAGCGCTATTCCCCGGCACCGCAAAAGTCGCATTGCCGCCCTTCAGCGTTAAGCTACCAACAACCTCATCCATTGACCTAAAACTGAACTCCCGCACCATACCATTACCCGCTTCGATCAAAGCCGAAATATCAGCACGAACAGTATAAGATTTTGCTCGATCGTTGACAGCCAGCAAGTAAACATTTTTACTGGCATCGAGAGTGGCAACTGCCATTAAATCCGAACTGTTAGTGATAGGAAAAAAGGTAGCTTTCCCGCCCTGCAAAGCCCGAATTCCCATCCGCAAAGCATAGTAGCTCGCGCGCCGTTTTCCTCCGTCCCCCAGCAAACCTTCCCCCAGTCCCGGTTTTCCCCAGTCATACAAACAGAATATGTGACTGCCGTAAATATAATTATCCCCCGGTTGGGAACCTCGCATCAAATTTTTAATCAAACTTAAAGCTAAAGGGAAATCGTTATAGCTAATTTGATAACTTCCCCATTCTCCCACCCAAAGCTGCGAGTTAGCACGAACAGTCCCCTGCATCCAGCCGCGCACTTTGCGGGTGTAGTTAGAAATATCTGCATCGTAATTGTGGAAGTTGATAGTATCGAAATAATTGGGAATTTCTCGCAAAGCATCAGCAGGCCAATTGCTGCCGCCTACGGTTGTCGGGCTGTGGATGCGGTAAGCGCGCGCAGGCAAATAAGTTTTGTAAACAAAGTCGATCGCATCTTTTGCCACCTTAACCAACTCAAAATAATCCGCCCTAGTCCCGCCCCAACCCTGTTCGCGGTTGTCCGGTTCGTTGTGAATTTCCCAATCATCAACGCGGTAATCGTTGCGCACGTTCAACCAATAAACAGTCGCAAAAACGTGTTCCCACCACTCGTTCCAATCTTCTTTGGTGCGCGGCGGATTCAGTTGCAGCGCCCAGGAGGGATTCCAGCTACTGTCCACATTGCGAATGCTGACAACCGGGCGAATATTTGCTTGTTTGAGAGTATTGAAAATAGTCCTGGCATTGCCTTGCCAAACTGTGCCCGGTTCTCCAGACCACCAATAAT
>JBDTEI010000427.1:0-4757 GCA_039922675.1 Microcoleus sp. | reverse complement strand
GCATTACTTCTCGTTCAAGATATTGAATTTCAGCAGGGCTGTAGAGCATTTTCCATTTCTGACCGTGTAGTTCTCTAGCGCTAGCCAAGCCGTACATTTTGAGATAAGCGTCGTTTGAATAAATACATTCTTTACGCTCGTTAAAAATGGCTATCCCGTCATGGGCAGAGGCCATTGCTACTGCTTGCCGCTGAAGTTTAGACTCAGCTTGTTTGCGAGAAGTAATATCGCGCGCAACCGCATAAATTAAACCTTCTTCGCTAAAGGGCGATGCCGTCCACAGCAACCATTTGTAAGAATCGTCTTGGCAGATGTAGCGGTTTTCAAAGTAAATACTGGGCGCGCCGCTTATGAGCTTTTCGGCTTCGACTAGAGTGGCTTCTCGATCGTCTGGATGAACAAATTCGAGCATCGGCTGGGCAAAAAGTTCGGCGCTGCTGTAGCCCAGGGCATTTGACCAAGCCGGGTTTAAACGTTTAAAATAGCCGTCGAAACCTACAATACAAAGCAAGTCTAAGGAAATTGTAAAAAAGCGATCGCGCTCTGTTTGTGCCTGCTTTAATTCAGTGATATCCATCACTAAACCGTCCCAGAGAATATCGTCTTCGCTCCCAGAGTTTCTCTCATTATTTAGCCTTTCCGGTCTTGCCGCTCCTTGCAGCCAATTAACTTTTCCCGATGGCAAAATGTGTCGCCACTGCTGCTGCCAAGGTTCCAGGGTAGCGGCTGAAATTGCGATCGATTCTTCTATATTTGAGAGGTCGTCTGGGTGAATGCCACTGAAAAGCAGTTCCGCATTTTTCTCTATTGCTTCTGCTTCTATTTCGTACATTTTGCGACTGCCAGAAGAGACATAGGAAAAAGACCTTTCTCCAGTTGCTGACATTTGGAATTGATAAATTACTCCCGGCAGGTTAGCTACGAGTTTTTGAAACCGAGCTTCGCTTTGTTCTAGGGCTCTTTGCTGCCGTCTGTACTCGGTAAAATCTCTAATTGTGCCAACTATTACTTTACTGCCGTCTGCTCTTTGAAAGACACTTTTTTTTGTAGAAATGATGCGTTCTTTGCCTGCGGTGTCTGTGAAATTTTCTTCATTTTCTACACAAATTTCCCCGGTCAACACTTCTTCATCTTTGATCCGAAAAACATCCGCTTCTAATTTTGGAAAAAAATCATAATCTGATTTGCCGATCAGTTCTTGTCGCGATTTGCCGAGCAACTGACAAAAAGCATCATTTAATATAATCCAGCGGTGCTGCTCGTCTTTGACAAAAATCGGGTCTGGGGTAGTATTTATGGTATGGTTTAAAAATTCTTCTGATGCTTTCAGTTTGGCTTCGTAGCGGTAGCGATCGCTCACGTCCAACACTACTTTAATCATCCGGTCGATCGACCCGTCTCGGCCGCGGATGCACCGGAGCGAAATTCGCGTGTGAACTAGCTCGCCGTCTTTTCTGAACCATCTTTTATCATAGATGTAACCGTCGCTCGTACCTGCTAAAACCTGAGATAATTTTTCTATGTTAGTGTTCAAATCATCTGGATGAGCCAACTCCAGCCACTTTTTTTGCAAAAGTTCTTCGCGCTCGTAGCCCAGCAAATTGCACAGCGCATCGTTAACTTCTATCCAATTGCAATTTTCACCCATTGCGGGATCAGTAATTGGAGCGATAATAGCAATTCCGATCAAAGAATTTTCCACCACCGAGCGATATTTTTCTTCGCTTTTTCGCAAAGCCTCTTGACTGTTCTGGCGTTCTATGGCGTAACGGAGCGATCGAATTAACAGTTCGCCATCGATTTTTCTTTTGACTAAATAATCCTGTACGCCCAGCGAAATTAACCGCAGGGCAAGGTCTTCGTCGTTTTGGGCGGTCAAAACTACGATCGGCACATTTACCGCGTACTCTTGTACCCGAGCCACAGTCTCGATGCCCAGACTGTCTGGGAGTGAAAGGTCTAATAAAATTATGTCAAAAGTTTCTTGATTTAATCGCTGCTGCGCTTCGCTGAGGCGCTCTACTTTCGTCAGCAATATACGCTGTGGCTCGCTAATTCCTGATAGCACATCTTCAATAAGCTCAGCTTCATGAGGGTTATCTTCTACTAATAGAACTTTCAAGCAGGTAGGAGGCACAGCTAAGTTAAAAACTGCTTTCATAATATTTATTAATCAAAATTTTTATCAAGCTAACTTGGATTTTATCTTTTATAACCGGGGCAGTTATTGAATTCCACCTACACATACATTGACTGTCAGTCGATTTTAGATTTACAAGGACATACTCATCTGCGAGCTTGAACTTGAGTCCATTTTTTGGGGCTTTCCACGACTTAAGTCGGGGGCTTGTATCTATTTTGGGGCGGGTCAGATTACGGGGTGAGCGAACGCTACAAAACTTGTGTTTAAGACTTATAATCATATCACGAACTTACTCGGCTGTCAACGCGAAACATTTTTTATTCTAACTGGCAATTTAACTTCTACCTTCTAGCTTCTGCCTAAAAATATAGGATTTAATTCAGCTTACCCTGCCTTCTAGCTTCTACATAAGTGCCTGCCTGATGTCTCGATTAAGGGAGAGTAAAGTGAAAAATTGAACCTTGATCCGGTTCCGAATCCACCCAGATACATCCCCCATGACGTTCCACAATTTTTTGACAAATTGCCAAACCAATACCTGTCCCAGAATATTCTCTTTGAGTATGCAAGCGCTGAAAAATTTGAAAGATGCGTTCTTGATGCTGCGGAGCAATCCCAATTCCATTATCGGAGACAGAAAACAACCAGTTTTCATCCTGTTTTTCAGCGGTAATATGAACCGCAGGCGGTGCATCGTGGCGATATTTAATTGCATTGCCAAGTAAATTTTGAAAGAGCTGTACGAGTTGAGAAATATCCCCCATTACCGCTGGCAATTCACTGTAGGTAACAACTACTTCAGCGTTGCGGATCGCCCCTTGCAGGTTGGCGATTGCTTGCTGGACTACGTGATTGCAATCTGTCAGTTGAAAAGGTTTCTGACTCCGGCCAACTCGCGAATATTCGAGCAAATCATCAATTAAAGTTTGCATTCTCGTGCAGCCATGAACGATATTGCCGATAAACTTAATAGCTTGACTGTCGAGTTGGTCTTTGTAGCGTTTTTCTAAAAGTTGAGCGTAGCTAGCAATGGTTGCTAAAGGCGCTTGCAAGTCGTGAGAAGCCACATAAGCAAATTGTTCGAGTTCCGCATTTGAACGCGCCAATTCTTGGTTGGATTTTAAGAGAGCAGATTCGGCGCGCTGGCGGTTCGATATCTCTTGTTGGAGGAGCAAATTTTGCTCTTGTAGAGCTTTTTCAACGGCGAGGCGGTTGCTGATTTCTGTTTGTAGGATTTGGTTTTTTTCGTAAAGATTTTTTTCAACGGCTAAACGGCTGGTGATTTCTTCTTGAAGCAGCACATTTTGTTCTTTTAGCTGCTTTTGTAAATTCCGCAGGGTGAGGTGACTTTCGATGCGGGCGAGCACTTCTTCAAACTGAAATGGCTTGCTGATGTAGTCAACTGCTCCCACAGCAAATGCGTTTACTTTGTCGAATACTTCATCTTTGGCGCTGATAAAAATTACCGGAATTTCGCGAGTTTTTGCTTCAGATTTTAGGTGCTGACAGACTTCGTAGCCGTTCATTTCCGGCATCATGATGTCGAGCAAAATCAAATCTGGCGGATTAGAATTGCAGGCTCTCAGAGCCATTTGTCCGTTAATCACGCAGCGGGGCGCGTAGCCCCGCTGAGTCAACATCGTAGACAACAGGCGCAGATTTTCTGGCGTATCGTCTACTACTAAAATGTTTCCTAATGACCTTTCTGATTGCTGATTGTTCATTGATTATTTTCCAAAATATAAAGCAAGTTATTCAGGGGAGAAGTCAGAAGCAATAAAGCAAGGTTTCCGGTAATTAAGCAATTCCTAACGGTCTAATACGGTTGCTATCTTTTATTTATGAATTACACAAAAGAGGTGGTTCATAGTAGGAATATTGGGGGGATAAAACTATAAATATGCTCAAAAACAGGGTTTATAACTATTTGTTTATCCACAAGTTTTGTTATTGTTCGTTTACCACAAAGAATGGGTTTAAAGCCGGAACCCTTGTAGGAAGAAATTAAAAGAAGACTATTCATTACTCCAATCCTCTTCCTTCCAGGTAGAAGTCGCCCTCATCCCTTCGACTGCGCGAGCGGGCAAGCTGTCAACTGTCAACTGTCAACTGTCAACTGAATGAACAATCCTTAAACCTCCAGCAGTAGAGTTAGAGCATTATTGTACCAAGTCAATCCTTTATCTAAAACCTTAAATCCAGCTACTTTACACATAGATTCTAAAGCAGAAGCTGTAGGCAGCCACCACCAAGGCCCAAAGTCGTTGATATCAAAAACTGCTTTCTCAATTACTCCGAGAATTGGTGTGCCGTAGGTGTACTGCTGCCAGTAAGCTGTTAAGATAGCTCGTTCTGCTTCGCCCAAAGCGGGAATGAAGATTACCCCAGAAGCTGGAATTTCGTAGCGCCCACGCTCGTTTTCTATAAGTTCTTGGGTAATTGCTGAAGTTAAGATTAAATACTGCCCTGTTATTTGACGCAAGCTCATTAAAATTTGCAAAGGGTGGGGGTGATGGTACAAAACTCCTGCACAGTGGACTACATCGTAAGGCTCGCCAATTTCTGCAATCTGAATCTGAGTTATATCTTGACTGATACAATTATAATTAGCAAT
>JBDTEI010000426.1:0-5121 GCA_039922675.1 Microcoleus sp. | reverse complement strand
TAGATGAAGTTCTGCCCCGGTGTCGTGCCCCAGTGTCCGACGACTAGCGGTTTGACGTGGGAAAGTTTCAGCGGCTCCTTTAGCAGCGGGTTGTCGTAGAGGTAGATCTGTCCAACAGACAAATAGTTTGCGGCACGCCAATAGGCATCCATTTTATGGAGCAGTTCTGGACTCAGCGTGTTGTTTTTTGTAGTCAGCGTAGTGGCTATCATGGTTTGAGTTCCTGATGTGTGGAATTTACTTGAAGGGCTTCCAATTCCAGTTACTGCTTGCCGATGAGTTTACTGCTATCGTCTTTGATCACTAAGACAGAACAATTCGCATGATGAACTACATAATTGCTGACGCTACCTGTGAAAAACTCTGCGATCGCAGATTGATCGTGCCGACCTAGGATAATCAGATCAGCATTCCACTGTTGAGCGATACTGATAATCATTGCCCCTGGCTCACCAACATGATGTTGATATTCAGTGGGAATATTCAGAGCAGTTGCCTTCTGAGAGTATTCTTGTAACCAAGCCTTTGCCTGCTCAACCTCTAACTGAAGCATTTCGTCTTGGAGTAATTGAGAAAATCCCGTGTTGGACGGATACGGATAGAGTCCAAACCTATCACCTGATTGGCTCAATGGCTGGAGCGCGGCAACATCTTTGAGGCAATGAAGGATCATCAAATTAGCTTGCCCCTGCTGCGCCAAATGGAGCGCCCGATCGAAAACGATGGATGTTAAAGGGGAATGATTAATGGCAACCAGAATGCGTTTAAAGTTCATTTTTTGAGCCTAAGAGTCGATCTCACTGTTCGCGAGGCGCAACGATTGCAACAACAGTCGCGATCGCCAAAAAGTGAGGCTATACAGTCTGAACTTCTTGTTCAGTTTGAGCCTTTGCTAAAGCCGCTTTTAGATTGGCTTCCTCAACATTGGAGAGCGAAGTTCGTAACACTTTGCCGTCAAAGGGTTGTAATTCTTCCAAAACTTTATCTGGAGTGACTTTGCGGGCAAGAATAAAGATTGCAGACGTTCCAGTTTCCAGAGTCTTGCCCAATTCTCGGATAAAGTCGTCATCAATTCCAACATCAGTTAATGCACCTGAAAGCGCCCCACTGACGATGCCAACGGTGACACCCAGCAACGGATGCAGAAACAGCAAGCCAATCAGCAATCCCCAAAAACTTCCACCTGCGGCTCCTGCTGTCACCAGATCTAGAGTTTGCTTAACCTTAAGCTTACCTTTTTGGTTTTTGACTACGACGACTGCATCTTCCAAATCAACTAAATGCTCTTTCTGCATTTTCGCCAGCTTGAGCAACACTTCGTCTGCTTTAAATTCATCATTAAACCCAATCACGATTAAATCACTCATCTTATGCTCTCCTAACGGTGTTCTATAAGACTTGCAAGCCAAAATCGAATTCTAATTCCCACCAATTGAGCCACAACAATTATGCTGATATTTGCTGGGACTATAAAAATATCGATCGGCTCAATCAATTGTCCTGTTCGATAAACAGCGGCTCCTTGCAAAATTGAAAGCGTTTTGAGGAACACTATATCTAAAACCCCTCCACCCCAATACTCGTAGTAAACTGGTAGTTTGGTGTATCCCTGAAGGATGAGATTTTGATTCTAGGTGGCTCGACATAAGTAATTAGGGTTTGCTCAAAAAAGCTGAAACACGGCTCTTCATTACCTGTTATGTTTAACTTGTAATTAAGCATCATAACTGGGCTGTACAATAGAGGGTTCTAGCCGTGGGTCGTCCTAGGGAGTGCCTCACACGCTAAGAATAATAACTACACTTATTACCTAGCAAAGCTTTTAGGCTAGTGGACAGGTTTGTTTAGCATACCAAGCTTCGTAGTAAGGACTTTACTCCTGATTTATTGATGGGAAGAAGAGTGAATTCCTCACTACGAAGGGGGATGGGAGAGGACTGAAGTCCTCACGCTCGATCCTCTGAATGTTTGTAGTTGGGTGTTAGGTTGTTTGGGTGACATCTCCCGCTCAAATTCCTGTCAGCTCAACTAGCGCCTTAGCCAAATATTCATACTGCGGTAAAGTATTGTAAAACTGAGCTGAAATTCTCACCAGCCGCTTGCTATTATTCGGCCAAGGAATCACCGGAACTTCTATTTTAAAAATCTGCCACAGCGCCTCTTGCAAGGGTGGAATTCCTCCGGTTCCAACCGCATCGGACTTTTCGTCGGCAAGGGGCACAACTGCCATCGAACCCACCATTTCATCGGGACAAGGCAGTGGCAAATCTAATTTATCTGCCAATATCTGTCTCCCCGCCAATGCTAAAGCATGATTTTTTGCCATCAATTCCGGCCAGCCGCCGCTCAATAAAGAACCCATAAAATCAATAGCTACAGGTACGCACAAATAAGGACTGGGATCGACTGTTCCCATCCAGTCAAATTCTAGTTGAAAGCGCGATTTGTCAGCGCGTGGCGAGTTAGCGCCGTGACTGATGGTAGTTGGCCGAATGCTATCTTGTTTGTCGCGCCGCACGTACAGAAAAGCTGCACCTTTCGGCGCGCACAGCCATTTGTGGCAATTCCCGGTATAGTAAGCGGCGCCAATTTCATCTAAATTCAGCGGTAGCATTCCCGGCGCGTGAGCTCCGTCTACTAATACATCCACGCCGCGATTAGCTAACTCGCCGACTAACTGTTTGATGGGAAAAATTAATCCCGTTTGGCTGACAATGTGGTCTAATAAGGCTAACTTTGTTTGTGGCGAGACGCACTTAATTATTGCTTCAATAATTTGTTCTGGTGACTCAATTGGAAATGGTACTTCTGCTACTATTACTTTAGCGCCTGTGCGGTCTGCTATAAAATCAAGTGTGTTGCGGCAGGCGTTGTATTCCTGATTTGTGGTTAGCAATTCGTCGCCCGGAGCAAAAAAGAGCGATCGCAAAACGGCATTGACTCCCGTTGTCGCATTCGGCACAAACGCTAACTCTTCCTCACTCGCACCGATAAAGGTGGCTAACTGATTTCTGGCATTATCTAACAGCGGCTCAAATTCTCGCATTAAAAAGCGCAATGGTTCTCTTTCTAGTTGTTCTCGAAAACTGGTTTGCGCTTCCAGTACGGGAATCGGACAGGCACCAAAGGAGCCGTGATTGAGGAATGTAATATCGCGATCGAGTAACCAGTGTTCGTTAGTCATTAGGAAGAAGGAAGAAGGAAGAAGGAAGAAGGAAGAGGGAAGAAGCAAGAAGGAAGAAGGAAGAGGGAAGAGGGAAGAGGGAAGAAGCAAGAAGGAAGAGGAAAATAAATATTACCAATTACCCATTACCAATTACCCATTACCAATTACATATTTTAATTTGTCAAACTCTTCTAATGTATTGCAATTTGATAACATGAGTGCTTCTGTTTTCCCTACAGGTAGAGGGATTGCTTCGATTTGATTTAACCATTTTTGAAAGGAACGTCCCCCTTGGTCAATAAAACTTTGCAAACTGGTGAGAGATTGTTGGCGGTAAAAGCCGCACAAAGGTTCCCAGCGCGAGTTTTGATAAGGGACAATTGCTAGGGTTGATTGGGGAATAGCTGTTAGCTGAGTCGCCCAATTCTGAATAATCTGTGCATCTAACAAGGGTAAATCGCAAGCTAACAGTAAAATCCAGTCGGCGGGAATTTCTGTCAATGCTTGAGTCAATGCGACTAAGGGCCCGGAACCCGGATTGTACTCTACCAGAAATTGGGATTTTTCGGTTATGGTCGATCGATAGCGATCGGGCCAAGCAGTCATAACATACACTTCTGGCGTTAAGGTTGCTGCAACCTCACACGCCCGCTGCAACAGGCTTTTACCCTCAATTTCTAGCAGAGCTTTATCCGTCCCCATTCGCGAACTTTGACCGCCTGCGAGCACAATTACGACAATTTTGTGGTTAGTCATTGGTCAGTTGACAGTTGACAGTTGACAGTTGATAGTTGACAGTTAACAGTCCGATTTCATTAATCATTGGTGATTGGTGATTGGTCAGAAGTGCGATGTTAAGAGTTGGCGAACCTGATTCTCAATCTACTCTATTTAGAGTAGACGATAGGCACTACACCTGATTAGTTATCTTCAAATCAAAGCAGTAACGGCTTTGCTAACTTCTTCAAGTTTTTGTACGACTTGACCGCTGCTTAATAAAGTTTCCGCCTCAATCAAACCCGAGTTAATATCCAAACAAACTCCGCTGCGCCACAGATAAAATCCGCCGTTCCAGATAGCAGACTGCATCAATTCTGAGGGCTTTCCGAGCAATAATTCTTGCATTTTTTTGAATAACTCTGATGCTGATTCAAAGGCGGGATTTGTGCTGCTAAAACCGTAATCTCCGTGGGCTAAAAGCACTCGCTCGAACTCGGCATCCGGCTTAGCAATGCCGATAATTGCAGTCCGATCGCGCGGCAAATCGCAACTGCCCTCCAATCCTTTGACTGTGGTATAATTTTTGACTCCCCGCAACTCAAAGGCTGTTTGAAACATCGCTTCTGTGGGCGGGTGCACGTAGCCTGAGATGACGTTAACGTCGCCGGCACAGGGACACCACATCAACTCCATTGTCGAAAAAGGTGGCCGTTTGCCGATTTCGCGGCGGTAGGGAACTAAACTGGCGGCTTGAGGAAAATGCTTGGGAAGGTAAACAAAACCTAAACCGGTATTGTCAAAAACTTGCTGGACTTTTTCTAAACTAAGTTTTCTCCAGTCAACTCCTAAACCGCGCCAAATTTCGATCAGGGGAATGCCTTCTTTGGTTGGTGTGATATCGCCCCCGTGCATGACGGTTGGGACGCCAGAGGCGGCTAAAATTAGAGCGGTTATGGGGCTAATTGGAGCGGTGCGCGATCGCCCGTCGTAAGCAACACCAAACACAGCGACGCTAGAAACGGCAAACCCTTTTTCTCGGTTTGGAGGCGCAAGCATCGGCCCTAATTCTTCATACGCATCTAGCATTCCGGCTAATTCTTCGCCGGTAGGCCGTTTGATGCGGTGGGAAATCATAAAAGCTCCGATTTGAGCCGGTGTTGCTTCTCCCAGCAGCATCATTCGGGTGGCTGCTGCTGCTTCGGATCGAGTTAAGTTTTCTCCTGTGTGTACTCCGC
>JBDTEI010000425.1:0-8693 GCA_039922675.1 Microcoleus sp. | reverse complement strand
GGCGGTTGAAACCGCGTCTACACAAACAAAGTCCGGATGGTGCGCGGACTCAAGAGGGTGTATTAAAACTGGATTTTGGTATCAAATCTCACATCAATGGTCTTGGGTTTCGTTCTTTAACTAATGACTAATGACTACTGTCAACAGTCAACAGTCAACTGTCAACAGTCAACTGTCAACAGTCAACAGTCAACTGTCAACAGTCAACAGTCAACTGTCAACTGTCAACTGTCAACTGTCAACTGTTGAAGTGCAATCATTGCTTCGGTTGCTGACGGGTAACGCTGGGGAAAAGCGTACAATACCATCTGCTCTAAAATGCTAGCAAACTCCGGGGTGACAGTTGCATATTTCTGCCAAATGAGATTGCCTAAATTATCGACTCTGAGTTGTTTGGGCCGCATTCCTGTCAAGGCTTGAATCCCGATAATCCCGACAGCATAAATGTCGCTGCAAAATTTCGGCGCACCGATTGCTTGTTCGGGGGGGATGTACTCTTGCTGAGTGCCGCCGCCGCGCGATTGGGTTTGATCGGTGCTGTTTTGTGAGGTGTTGATTTCTTTAACTGCCCCAAAGTCAATTAATACAATCTTGCTGTCTGATGTGCGCCTGATTAAATTTTGAGGGTGAACGTCGCGGTGAATTACATTTTGTTTGTGAACGAACACGAGCACTTCTAAGATATCTTTCAACAAAGCAATAACTTGAGGTTCTTCCCAAGGTTGACCTTCAATGAGTTCTTGATACAGTGGTTGTCCTTCGATGAATTGATAGACTAAATAAAAATATCCATCTTCTTCAAAGCGAGCTAATAATTCCGGTATCCGATCGTGTTGGCCCAAGCGATACAACACCCGGGTTTCTCGATCGAATAGCTGGCTGGTTTTCTCTGACTGGCTTTTCAGGCGCTTGACGAGACACAAAGGTCGATCGGGCAAATTTTCATCTTCAGCCAGATACGTATCGCTGTACTCCGTGCTCACCAAGTGTTCTCGGATTCGGTAACGCATCCGCAGCAGCTTTTCCAACGGCGGAGGGAAAGTGTTATCGGATTGCGCGCCTTTTTGTAAAGTTCTCATCATGCAGTCCCAAAGATTGGCTCCGACTACTCTTTCTTCTGGTTCAATAATTTCTGCTTGCTTCAGTACCTTGGTAAGGTCTTTCCACAAGTTGTAACCGACATACCGCCCCAGATATCCCACTGAATAGCCGCGGGCGATCGGATCGTTTTCCTTAATTTCTTTGTACGTCAAACCTTCGACAACACCTAGAATTATCGACTGTTGCAACCGACTCAGGCGTTTTTCTGTTTGTTTGTAGACCAGATTGTCCAAAACAAGGATTGCTTCTTCTACCGTCATAGTTTCCTGGCTTAAGTTACTTTTACAGCCGCGACATAGGTGATTTTATTTTTCTATTTCTGTTATAGGCTGTCTAGTTTAATTTTACTGAAATTTAAGCAAAGTGAAATATTTCTTGATAAATATGACTTTTATGAATCACAATTATGATTTATATGAACTTAATTTACTAGACAACTTTGATGTGTTAGGATAATTTAAATAATTTCAAGTTTTGCTGGGAAATAAACATTATATCGGGAGCATCGATCGCTTGGAGTGTCGATCGCTGTGGGATTACTGGGCTTAGAGCGAGCAATGACCGCAGGATTTATCCGCCCGCGTCTAGAACAAGACTATTATAGTATTCTCATTTATTCAGTTGACAGTTGACAAAAGAAAGAAGAGGATTGGAGTAATGAATCGTCTGATTTTAATTTCTCCCGAGCAAGGTTCCGGCTTTAAACCAATTGTTTCTGGTAACAATAAACCGATCGTGAATAGCAGCACTCTGAGATTGCCGCGCTAACAGGTTGCGATGAGAGTTACAGCAATCTCAGGAAAAACCCACTGCGAATCCGTGCGATCGCAAATTTTGAGATTGCTGTGTCCAGAGCGAGTAATGACAATTACATAATTTTGAATGTTAAGAAAATGCTTAATTTTTAATCTTACTCACGTAGCCCCACAAACTGTAATCGCGACTCAGCCAACCCCGGAAAAAAGCCATTTGACTCGGATCTTCTTGCACCCGTTTGTAGCGGTAAATAATCCGTTCATTAATCATTTGCAGCGCCGTATTCTTGTTATTGGCAGCTTTCAGCGCTTCCCTGGTGCGCGCGTCAAAAATGCCACTTTGCGGCAATCCCAAGGCTTGCTGCAAAAATGTAATAGAATTGTTAATGCCGAAATTAACGGCGGTGTCAAACATGACGATCGCCAAAGCAGGCTGCATAGTTCCCGAAAGACTAGAATCCCAGTAATATTGATAAATTTCTAGGAGCTCTGCTTCCGACATTTGCGTCACGTCGAGGGGCGGCAGCGCGCGACTGTAGCGGTAAGAGTTGTATTCTGTTTGCAGGATGCCACGATAAGTTCTGCCGCCCTTATCGGCGGGGTGATTGCTGAATCCGCCCTCAAAATATAAAGTGAAATAAAGAGCCGTTTGAAATACTCGCTGCCGAAAGTTGGCTGTCTGCTGTTGTGCGAGAGTCTTTTGGGCAAAGGGTAAGGGAATTGCCAAGGTTAATAAGAGTATCCCCAGCAGGAGGTTTGGTTTCCAATTGATGTTATGTTGGCGCTGTGTCGCTTGCTTGTCGCTCATAAATTCTGTGTGACGATCGCCCGTAGTTCCGATAAATCTGGTACTCTGCAAAATAATCTAGATTCAACCTTTAACTTGATAGCACAGATAGGCCGCCAAATGAATTCCGATTTTCGCAACCAATCCGAAACACCCGAATTAGAAGATGCTGCATCGCTGACTGTCGTTGCAGAAATGTATTACTCCCAAGGGAATTTAGCAGCCGCCGTTGCTGCTTGTCGCCGAGCTCTGGAATTGCAACCGGATTGGGCGGCAGCTTACGTGACAATGGGTAATGTGCAGCAAGCAAGCGGGCAAATGGAGGAAGCGATGCGGTTTTATTCGGAGGCGATCGCCCTAAATCCCGATTTTGCTGAGGCCTATGCTAATTTGGGCAGTATGCTCTACAAACAAGGGCGTTTGGTGGAGGCGATTGTCAATTACCAAAAGGCGATCGAACTTAAACCAACTTTGGCTGCTGCTTACTGGAATTTGGCAGGGGCGCTGAAGCAGCAAGGACAGTCGGATGCAGCCCTAGCATACGAGCAAAAAGCTCTCGAACTCAATCCCCATCTAGCTCAGGTAGATTTTCATATAAATTTAGGCGATCGATTAGCACGGCAAGGGAAGTTAGATGAGGCTGTGGCTGCATGGCAACGGGCGATCGCTTTCAAACCCGATTTACCCGAAACATACTGTCAAATTGGCATAGTCTTGCGCCACCAGGGCAAATCGAAAGACGCCATACCCAACCTGCAAAAAGCCCTAGAAATTAAACCAGATTTTATTGCAGCCCACCAACATTTGTGCGGCATCCTCAGAGATACGAGCGATTTAGCGGCGGCGCGAGAAGCCGTACACAAATACAGCCAAATGTGTGCCGAAACCGATCCAATTATGACGGCGATTTACTTCGTCAGCACCTATCAAGTTTCGGGATTGAATCAAATTGCGGGCGATCGATTTTTAGAACTAGAATCGTACTTGCAGCAAAAGTTAGAAACGGCGAGTTCGGTAGAAATTAAATCGCTTTATGCAAACTTGTTATTCAGCACGCCCTATCTGCGAGATGACTTAGCAGCAAACTCTCAACTTTACAGATTAATTGCCAAAAAGTACATCGACAAATGTATTAAACCTAATTTTTCTCAACCTGCAAATTACAGTTTCAAACCAAAAGCCCCAGGTAGCAAGTTAAAAATTGGCTTTTTGTCGAATCACTTCAGCCGCCATTCTGTAGGTTGGTGCAGTGCTGACATCATTCGAGAATTATCGGACATCACGCCCAATTTGTATTTGTACGCTTCCGAAAGAATTGTTCCTGACGATCGCACTCAGGAATTTGAAAAAATTGGCAAACTGACTTATCCGAAAACTTACCCGAACGGACTTGCCAATTCCGCAGAAATTATCGCCCAAATTCAGCAAGATGAATTAGACGTTTTAGTCGATTTAGATTCTCTTAGCGTACCAGTTCATGCTGACATTCTCTACCAAAAACCCGCACCAGTTTGTGTTTCTTGGCTCGGATTTGATGCCCCTTACCTATCATCGGAAAATTACTTTCTTACAGACTGGCACTCGCACCCAGCAGGTAGGGAAAAATATTATGACGAGCAGTTAATTAGGATGCCGGATTCTTTTGTAGCGGTGTCAGGTTTTCAGAGGTACGGAGTCGATCCCGTAGCCTTGAGAAGGTCGAATCGGATTGGTTTGGATCAGATAGTTTACCTGTGCGTCGCTCCCGGCAGAAAATTTAACTCCGACTTAGTAAAAGCACAAATTGCGATTCTCAAACAAGTGCCGAACAGTATCTTAATTCACAAGGCTTTGGGCGATGCTGCGGTGTTTGAGGCTGCGTATCACCAAGCTTGCGAAGCTGAGGGAGTCAGCCGGCACCGAATTAAGTTTTTGCCGAGGTTTGCGACGGAGGAAGAACACAGAATTGTCTATTTACTGGCAGATGTTTTGTTGGATTCTTATCCTTACAATGGAGGTACTCATACTTTAGAGGCTTTGTGGTTTAATTTGCCGGTGGTGACTCGAACCGGAGAGCAGTTTTTGTCGAGAATGGGTTATTCGTTTATGCAGGCTTTGGGGATTGAAACTGGTGTGGCTTGGTCTTGGGATGAATATGTGGACTTGGGTGTAAAATTGGGTAAAGATAGTGAATTGAGACACGCAATTCAAGTGCAGTTGGTGAAGTCTAAAGACGCAGCCAATTTGTCGCCGCTGTGGAATCCGAAAAAGTTTGCTGGCGATATGTATGCGATGTTTGAAAAGCTGTGTAAAATGGTTTGATGGCGGTTAAAACCGTAGGGTGCGTCAGGCTAAAATATTAGCAATACGATCCATCCAATATGCAATCCTGACGCACCCTACTACAATGAATAACTACAATGACTACTGACTACTGACTAATGACTTCAATACAGCCAACTATTAAGTTTTTGAAACAGCCGACTTCGCAAGCTTGGATCGAACAGGCGATCGCCCATTTAGATACAATCTTGTTAGATCATTCTCACTGCGAGCGGAAAGCGGCGGGAGTAGCGTTAAATTTAATGTTTCGCTACCCAGCACGAGAAAAATTGGTGAGGATGCTAACCACCATCGCCCGCGAAGAATTGGAGCATTTCGAGCAAGTCAACCAGCGCTTAGAAAAGCGCGGTATAGCTTTGGGCCCTTTGGCCGCCCCTCCCTACGGTGCCGGTTTGTCCGCCCAAATTCGCAAGCAGGAACCGGAGAGACTTTTGGATTCTTTGTTGGTTTCGGCTTTGATTGAAGCGCGGAGTCACGAACGGCTGGGGCTGCTGGGGGAACGCTGTCCCGATGCAGAATTAGCTAAGTTTTACCGCAGTTTGATGGCTTCGGAAGCGCGCCATTATGGGGTATATTGGATTTTGGCCACAACTTATTTCGATCGCGCTCTTGTGATTCAGAGGCTGGAGCAATTATCATTGGTAGAGAGCGAGTTGTTGGGAACTCTTTATCCTGAACCGAGAATTCACAGTTAAAAGTTGGGTGCATTTCCAGACTGTAAAACACTAATTGCCAGTAAAATTACAGTTACTCAACTCAAAAAATAAGTATAATTTGCAACAACTAATGAGAACCCAACATCTGGATTTTTTAATTCGTTCCTGGGAAACGCGCGATCGGGCTGAGGCGTTCCATTTAATTCAGGATGTTTTAGCAGAGTACGGTTTAAACTGTGAGCCTTGCGGGGCCGATCGAGATGTTTATGATGTAGAACTACACTATCACAAGAAGGGCGGGGAATTTTGGGTAGTTGAACGACAGGATCAAATAGTCGGTACGGCCGCTTACTATCCCATTGAGCGCGGGAAAAATGCTGTAGAAATTCGCAAAATGTATATTCGGCCAGCAGCAAGGGGACAAGGTTTGGGGAAATTTTTACTGCAAGAATTGGAAAGTAAAATAATGGCTCGCGGCTTTGATGAAATCTGGATCGAAACTGCTAGCGTTCTCAAAGAAGCTGTTAAAATGTACGAAACTAGCGGATATCTGCCGACAACGGGTGTGGAAACGCCAAGGTGCGATCGGGTTTACGTAAAATCTTTAGATACAAAAAAGCTACAATAAGCTTTGTGTAAACAATGATTAATTTACTCAGTTTCAATCCACAACAGCAAAGAGTTGTTTTGCGAGGCATTTCTGCCTTAATCTTCTGCCTTACTTTTGTACTGATTGGTTATTTTGTGATAGCGCTGCCCCTACCCCTATTAAATACCCCAGAGTCGCGCCTAATTTTCAGCCTTCGCTGCCAAATTTTTCCGGTACTGATGTTATTGGCCGGCATAGTTGCAGTTGCTAAGAGTAGATTTAGCAGCCCAGCCATCAACCCTTTAGCAAATGCCGAATCAGAAGCAATGCGGATTCATTTGCGTTATCTGAGCAACACTCTAGAGCAATTTGTGCTGTTTTTTTTAAGCAGTTTAATCCTTTCTACCTTTTTAGATACTTACAGCATCAAGCTGATTCCAATTTTGGCAACTTTGTTTGTTTTGGGAAGAATAGCATTTTGGATAGGCTATCTCAAAGAGCCGATAGAACGAGCTTTTGGCCTGGGAGTTACTCTGTATCCTACTATTGCCGTACTAATTTATGATGCCTACCGTGTACTATTTTTCAATAGCTGAGGGATTTGAGAGTTTTTTGAAATAAGACTTATGCTTTCATTAGTCCTGTGAAACCCTAAAACTAGGAGGAAAACAAATGACTATCCCCACAGAAAAATCTCACTCTCAAAATCATGCTACCAACAAATTGCTAGACGGCCCTAAAGACGCTAGATTTGTTCAGACAGTGCGGGGAATTTTAAATCCTCTGTATTATTTAGATAGTAATTATCAACGCTACGGCGACTTTTTTACCAGCAAATTTAGCAACTTTCCGCCGCAAGTAATTATTAGCAATCCTCAAGCTATTCAAGAAATTTTTACAGCCGATTCCAAACTCTTTGAATCCGGTACTGTAAATCAGATAGGGCTACCTTTAGTAGGATCGAATTCGTTATTTTTATTAGATGGCGATCGACATTTGCAGCAGCGCAAACTTTTAATGCCACCTTTTCATGGTGAACGCATGAAAGCTTACGGACAAATCATCCGCAATACCACCGAAAAAGTAATTAATAATTGGACTCCTGGTAACTCGGTTATCGCGCAATCAACTATGCAGGCAATTTCCTTGGAAGTAATTTTGCACGCGGTTTTCGGGCTGAGCGAAGGAGAACGCTACCAGCAAATTCAGCAACTAATTACTAATATGTTCAGCCTGTTTAGCAATCCATTAAGCGCTACCTTTTTGTTTGTCAAGTCGTTGCAAAAAGATTTAGGTGCTTGGAGTCCTTGGGGAGGATTTGTGCGACAAAGACAGCGTTTAGATGAACTGCTTTATCAAGAAATCCGCGAACGCAAAACTCTATCTCAACCATTGGGAGAAGACATCCTGAGCTTGTTAATTTCAGGTCGTGACGAAGCAGGACAGCCGATGAGCGACGTTGAATTGCGGGATGAATTAATGACAATCTTATTCGCAGGACACGAAACTACAGCCACAGCTTTAGCCTGGGCTTTGTATTGGATTCACTACATCCCAGAAGTCCGTGAAAAACTGCTCCAAGAACTCAATTCTATTGATGTCGAAAATTGCGACCCGGTAGAAATAACTAAACTCCCGTATTTGAATGCTGTATGTTGCGAAACGTTGCGGATTTATCCGATCCTATTTTTTACCTTTCCGCGCCTTCTGCAAGCTCCTATGCAGTTAATGGGTTATAATATTCCCAAAGGAATGATACTTTCTTCCTGTATTTATTTGGTTCACCACCGACCGGATATTTACCCGGAACCAAAGCGTTTTAAACCAGAACGTTTTCTAGAAAGGCAATTTTCACCTTACGAATATTTGCCATTTGGCGGAGGAAACCGACGCTGTATTGGCAAGGCATTTGCAATGTTTGAAATGAAATTAGTAGTGGCGAAAGTGCTGTCACGATACTCTTTGGAACTTGCAGAAAATCGTCCGGTTGTCCCGGTACACCGCAGTTTTACAATGGCACCCGCTGGTGGTGTGCGTTTGGTGGTAAAGGGTAGGATTTGAATCCTATCAAATCCGGTCGATCGATCGGAGATAATATGATAACGATATAACGGGTTTTAATTTCTTTTTTGCCGCAGTGGAATCTCGATCGCAAATTCCGAACCTTCTCCCAATACAGAATTGCAGGTAAGCTCGCCACCGTGTTTTTCTACCACAATAGAGTGCGAAATTGCCAATCCTAAGCCTGTGCCTTTGCCAATAGGCTTTGTACTGAAAAATGGGTCAAACAAGCGCCTTTTCACGTTTTCACTAATTCCGGGGCCGTTGTCAACTATCCGCATCGCCACGCAGTTATTGTCGGTTACTTCGGTGCGGATCGTAATTGTGGGATTTTTTCCCGTGCGATCGAAGGCATTTATCTCAATTTCTAAGGCGTCGATCGCATTGCTCAACAAATTCATAAATACTTGATTTAACTGACC
>JBDTEI010000424.1:0-2831 GCA_039922675.1 Microcoleus sp. | reverse complement strand
TTCATTCTTCCCAGTCGAAGGTGCGGGTAACTGCTTTTTTCCAAAAGCGGTATTTTTGCTCCCGAAGTGCGATCGGCATTTGCGGTTCCCAAATACAATCCACCGCCCAATTATCCCGCAATTCTGCTAGTTTACTCCAAAAGCCCACCGCCAAACCAGCCGCATAGGCCGCCCCCAGTGCAGTAGTTTCTGCTACCACAGGCCGCACCACAGGCACTCCCAAAACATCGCTCTGAAACTGCATCAGCGTGCTATTTCCCACCATCCCACCATCTACTTTTAGAGACAAAAGCTGCACACCCGAATCCTGATTCATCGCATCCAATACTTCCCGCGTTTGCCACGCTGTCGCTTCCAATACTGCACGGGCAATATGTGCCTTTGTCGCGTAGCGAGTTAAACCTGCAATTACTCCCCTGGCGCTGTCTTGCCAATAGGGCGCGTAGAGTCCAGAAAAAGCAGGCACAATGTAAACTCCGCCGCTATCTTCGACGGTATTTGCTAATGTTTCTACTTCCGCAGATGTGTTGATGATGCCCAAATTGTCCCGCAGCCACTGTACTAATGCTCCGGCGATCGCAATACTGCCTTCGAGAGCATACACAGCGGGCGATTCTCCCATCTTGTAGGCGACTGTTGTTAGTAATCCTTGCTTTGAAGGGACGATCGCCTCACCAGTATTCAGCAGCATAAAACAGCCCGTACCGTAAGTATTTTTCGCCTCCCCAACATTGAAACAAGTTTGCCCCACTAGAGCCGCCTGCTGATCGCCCAAAGCAGCAGCAATCGGAACACCATCTAACAATCCTTTTGCAGTGCCAAAAATGTGACTTGAAGGGCAAATTTCTGGCAGCATACAGCGGGGAATTCCCATTATTTCCAAAGTTTCCGCATCCCAATCCAGGGTTTGCAAATCCATCAACATCGTGCGGCTGGCGTTAGTAACATCGGTAATGTGCACGCCGCCTGTCATGTGCCAAATTAGAAAAGAATCGACAGTGCCAAAAATCGCCTCGCCTCGATTTGCCGCTTGCCGCAATCCAGCAATATTGTCCAGCATCCACTTAATTTTCGGCCCGCTGAAATAAGTTGCTAGCGGCAAACCGCAGCGATCGCGAAATCGATCTTTGCCGTTAAATTCTGCTAAGCTAGTACAAATTTGGTGAGTGCGGGTATCTTGCCAGACAATCGCATTGCCGTAGAATTTGCCCGTGTTTTTGTCCCAAACAATTGCAGTTTCGCGCTGGTTGGTAATGCCGAGGGCCGCAATATCTTTGGGGTCGATATTGCCGAGTTCGAGGGTGTTTTTAATGACGCTTTGGGTGCGCTGCCAAATTTCATTGGGATTGTGTTCCACCCATCCCGGTTGTGGATAAATCTGTTGATGTTCTTGTTGGTTGCTGCAAATTATCTGTCCCAGGCGATCGAATATGATAAATCTGGTGCTGGTGGTTCCTTGGTCGATCGCTGCTACGTATTTTTTAGACAAGTGTTTAAAACCTTTTTCGCAATCAAGCCTTTAATATTTATGATAATATGTAAAATTCAAATTAATCTCAAAATTTTTTAGTTTAGGGAAGTCCCTACTTTGAAACTAGCAGAATTGCTCAGACTCGATCGCACAATTAAGGTTATCGGCTTTGATGACGCACCCTTTTCTCGTACCAGCAGCAGTCTGGTGTCGATCGCGGGCATAGTCTGCGGGAACACTCGATTTGAAGGAATGGTCTGGGGACAAGTCCTCCCAGACGGATTAGATGCCACTGACACTATTTCTGGACTACTGCTCGGCGGCAAATTTCTGCCACAATTGCATCTCGTTTTGCTAGACGGAATTGCTTTCGGCGGCTTCAATATTATTGACCTTCCCCAGTTAGCATCGCGGCTGCAAATTCCTTGCGTTGCTGTCATGCGCCGCCAACCAGATTTAGCTGCTGTTGAAAAAGCTCTGCGCCATTTACCAGACTCGGAATACCGTTTAGAATTGTTGCGCCGCGCTGGTAAAATTCACGCTTTTGAGCCTTTCTTTTTTCAAGTCTGCGGCGAACAACCGGAAGTAATCGCGCTGGTACTCCAGCGTTTGACTGATACTGGTAAAGTTCCTGAAGCTTTGCGTTTAGCTCATTTGATTGGTGCGGCTGTAATTACTGGTGTTAGCAGCAGTTCTGCTTGAATTAATTATCTGCAAGTTAATTTACAACAATCAAAAATGTTCGTAGTGAGGACTTTAGTCCTATTCCAAATCAGAGGACTAAAGTCCTCACTAGGAACTCAGACTCCAAATTTAAGATTATTTAGCTTCCGACAATCTCGCCCTCAATTTCACCGAATTCGATTTTAGTTCCCAAGGCTAAAGTTAGTGTACTTTCAGGTTCAACCATTTTCATGTCGCCTTGACTGTCTGTGGCCCACCAAGAACGATCGCCCAAATTAGTCAATCCCAATGATAGCTCGTCTTTTGAACGAGAATTTACCACCGCTACAACACCGTTAGATGCGCTAGCTGTTAAACTCGGAATGTCCGAACTAAATAGCTGAGTACCCGCATTCAGAGGAATAACTCGACTTCCTAATTTCAGCAAAAATTGACCGCTGGTAAAAGCATCGGCTGGGAATTTTTGTGATATAATACTAGGTGAAACCTGAGCTGAAGTTGCAGCGGGCAAATCAGAGTTGCCGACTGTAATTGTACAGTTACCAATTTTCTTTTGGTCGCCCGATCGCAAATAACTCACCGCCCCGCTATCAAAATTCTCGCAAACAATTTGACCTGCTTCCAATTGAAACCGCATCGCTAAAGGCGAAACATGAGGAATGTAGATAATAGACAA
>JBDTEI010000423.1:0-5042 GCA_039922675.1 Microcoleus sp. | reverse complement strand
CTCAGCAGAGCGATCGCTCCTAATCCTCCGATAAGAATCTTTGATCCTTGGGAATGCAAGTCCGCATAAAATCTGAGGACTTGCATTCCCAAGGATCGAACCAGTTTGATTGTCGCTGCAAACCTTAGATTTTTAGTACGCCTTCGGGATTAACCGTCAAGAGCGATCGCCTTTGCAAACCCTCCTGGTATAAAATAGCATTAGCTGCCAACAAACCGCTGCTCACAGCCCTTTCCATCAAACCGCAAGGAAACGGCATTTTTACCCAATCTCCGGCAAACAACAGATTCGGAACAGCGCAGCAAGTCTCGGGCCGTTCCGCATAACTACCGGGCGGATAGCCGGAGAAATTCTTTTGATTTACCAGTTCCCGGTGCAGCAGAGTCGCTGCTTTTAATTCCGGTACAATTTCATACAATTCTTCCTCAAAAGTAGCCAGCAAAACTGCCTGATTGGGGAATTCCTTCTCCTTGTAACAATAAGCGTGCAGTTCCACTACACTACCGCCTGTTTTCTGATTCCACTCGATGAACTGATCCTGAATTTTATGGTAAAGCGTGATGCTGTCAGTCAGTTTGTAGCCGGAAAGCGAAGTGAAATTGCTGTATTCCCAGGCAAATTCGCGATCGAACCAAAAACGGCCCACCGCAAACGGATCGGCTATTTTCAAATTCTCGATCCGACTTTGCACCTGCGGATTCACCTCACCGCTGGTCAAACTAAACAAATGCTGCATCCCCGGAACGTCGGCCGCAAACACATAGTAATCAGCCTTCAATGTTTCTCCCAAATTTTGTGGCTGTGAATTGTTAACCGCTGCTGCCAACTGTACCTCATCTGCTTTTTTATCGACTATTTTAAATCGAGGCAAATCCCGCTGAGCCGGCCCGCTCACTACTCGCCCTTCAGCATCAAAAACTGCTCCGTGACAAGGACAGTGAAATTGACCGTCGTTCTGTTGCTGAACTGTGCATCCTTGGTGAGTGCAGCTCAGAGAAATTGCCTCTTTCCCGAATGGTGCGGCGGCAAATACCGTGTCTCCAGCGCCGAAATATTCGGTGGAGTTGCTGTCAGTTAACAGCGCGTTTCGCTTCACCCAAAAAGGTACTTTACTTTGCAAGTCTCCCGACTGGTAACTCAGAGAATCAATCTGGCCGTTTTCCCAGTGAATGTTACTGACTGCGACATCTGTCAATACTCTGCCGCCTTTGCTTTCAATGGCTCTGGCGATCGGCTGCACTAAACTGGTTCCCATATCTTGCCGCGTGCCGTTGAAGGCCAAACCCTCTGGATTTCCGAAAAAGTAAAAGTGGAAAAATTGCATTAATTCTCCCACGCTCAACTCGTCGGGAGCGTTGAGGCTAGATTTGGCAAAAGGCAGAAAATACAAGTCGTAAAGTCCGCGCGGAAATTCACCTTTTACCCAGTCGGCAACTGATATATTATCGAGGCGATCGAAACTTTTTTGAGTTTGAAAACCGCCGATTTCCCGAAATACTTGCCAGTGAGCGGGTTTTGTAAGATTGATTCCCCATTTGAGCCGATTCGGAGAAGATATCCCCAAATCAACTATATTCCACGGGAAAGCTGAATGGTTGGGACGGAAAACTTCTGGTTTGTATTTGCCATCTCGAAACACAACGGCGTAGGATTCTAAAGATACAAAATTATCGGTAATTTCTAGTTCTTTGACCACACTTTTGAGGTTGTAGTATTGCGGGAAAAAACCGTGGAAACCGTGTTCCATCATGAAGGTTTCGTTCCCGACTTGTATCGGCCAACTAGCAATTTTGCCACCGAGTTGGGGCGATTTGTCCAGCAGCGTCACGGCGAAACCCCGCTGACTTAGTTCGTAAGCACAAGCAAGTCCCGCCAAGCCAGCCCCGATAACTGCAACGGTTTTGCGGTTATTCAGCATTCGCGGTAAATCAAGAGTATCTTGCCCAAAAACGGCGGGTTCTGGCTTGGAAAATCGCGAGTAGCCCAGCATTCCGCCGGCGGCACCGACTCCGAGGAATTTGAGGGCGGTTCGTCGAGAAACTGGTGGAGATAGCGGTGGATTGGTTGATTCACTCATAAAGCTAGTTCAAACAAATAGGTCATCCGATTTTAGATTTGAGATTTTAGAGGCGACCCGGGGATGGTTCCGGGGCTTGTACCTAAAAAAATCTCAAATCGGCTGTTCTATCTAAAATTGTTCGCTGATGGACATACGCCATAAGGCATACATCATAAGACCTAATACATGAGATGTGAAGAAAAATTCAGACAAATCATCAAGTCGGAGTGGGATGGCCGACGATCGCAAATTAATCTATCTCAGGTATGATGTCTTTAGGGCCTATGTAAAGTAATGTTAAGCCTGCTTAACCGAAACCCAACTTTAAAATCTATCACCTAACATCCATAGAGTTATACCAGTGACAGTTAAACTATTGTTGAAATTGCGCCGCCGAGAGTTTCTTAAGGCTTTCTCAATTGGCTTGACCGCCCCTTTTTTATATAACAGCGCAGCACATTCTCAAGACTATTCACATCTGGCAAAAAGTGAGATCGCTACCAATCCCACAACCCGAGAAAACCAAAAACCCGGAACCGCAGACTGGGAGTTAGAAAATCCTGCCACCAAGCGAGAAATCGAAGGTTACGCATCTCTGACTAGCGTCAATATCGGCGGCGAAATTAAATTATTTGTCAACACTAAAGAACCGAATTATACCATAGAAATATTCCGTACCGGATGGTATGATGGACTCGGCGGTCGCCGGATGAATGACCCAATTGTGCGCAAGGGAATCAAACAGCCTCCGCCGAGAGAAGATGAAGCATCTGGACTGATAGAATGCGATTGGAAAGAGCCGTATATTTTGCGAATTCCCGATAGCACTTCGGACTGGACGAGCGGCATTTATTTAGCCAAACTCACAGCTAGCCGAACGTCCAAGCAAAGTTATATTATCTTTGCAGTTCGGGATGACGATCGCAAATCCGACATTTTATTTCAATCCAGCGTTACCACTTTTCAGGCCTACAACAATTGGGGCTACAAATCGCTTTACCGCTGGAACAGTCGCGCCAAACAAGCCTACAAAGTTTCCTTTAATCGGCCCTACGCCATGAGTCCCAACCGCAAGGCAGCTTACGGCGTAGGTGCGGGCGAATTTCTGACAAATTTTCAGCCAAAAAGGAGAACTTCGAGCGCTGGTTGGGAATACAATATGGTCAGGTGGCTGGAAAAAGAAGGCTACGATGTTACCTATGCCACCAACATTGACACGCATTTTAACTCCCGGTTGCTGTTGTCTCACAAAGCATTTTTGTCAGTAGGTCACGATGAATATTGGTCGCGAGATATGCGGGAAAATATAGAAGCAGCTAGAGATGAAGGCGTCAGCATCGGCTTTTTTGCTTCCAATATTTGCTACTGGCAGATCCGCCTAGAACCCAGCCGGATTACCGACGAAGTAAACCGAACTGTAGTTGCTTATAAAGAAATGGCAGATTTAGACCCTCTGGGCGGATTGACAAAAGAAGTTGGCGCGATTAATTCGTCGGTAGAAATAGCTGCTGGTGGAGAATTAAACTACGGCATCGGCAAACCAGACCGCGTTCAAATAGCAACAAGTTATAATAAATCCCCAGCACTTTATTCTTTAGTCACAAGTCGCTGGCGAGACCGCTCAGTCGGCAGTCCCGAAGATGCTTTAATCGGCGTTATGTACGAGACATTTCAAGTTAATTCTGATATTGTCATTGATAAAAATGCCCCGGATTGGTTGCTAGAAAAAACTCAGTTAAAACAGGGCGACAAGTTACCGGGACTGTTGGGTTATGAAGTCGATCGAATGTTTGGCAATGCCCCGAAAAATATAGTTCGCGTCGCCCATTCTCCATACGCTCACGGCGGCGGCACTCGCTATGCTGACATGACGGTTTATACAGCAAATTCGGGGGCGAAAGTATTCGCGACTGGTTCCATGCAGTGGGCGTGGGGATTGGACAATTACAATGCGCCGTTGTTGCGATCGCCACTTTTAAATGCCGGAGCTCAGCAGATAACGCGAAACGTTTTGGCAAAGCTGTTAAATTCAGCAAAAGATTGAATCACCGAATAAGTAAATCAACAAAAAACTGTAGGGTGCGCAATGCGAACCTTACCATTGTTGGGCTTGAAAGGTTGCTTTTAACTTGCGACCGATTCTTTTTGCGCTCTCGCTCAGATCGGCGATCGACCGCATAGCGTAAAATTATCTAAATAATTAAGTGTTTTTACATATAACTTAGGAGTGTGGGTAATAGACCTCTTGCAAAAATCCGAAAATACCCTGAAACCATCTGCGTCAATCGGTGTTTATCTGCCCGATATCTGCGGTTGCTCTATGACTCGAAGATTTCTGCAAGAGGTCTAATATATATCACACTTATTGGATCGATCGGGAAAAATCCGATAAATTTGAGAGTTTTTAACCGCAGATCGATCACGGGCGGAATGCCAGTGCCGCAATTAAAACAGATGAATATGAAAAATTGTCAGCAATTCGGGAGCAAATTCGGGCGATAATTTAGAAACGGAATTAGTGGAGGCTCAAGGATGGGAGCGAGATGCTAGCGGTACAATTAGGTTGGTGGCTCGATCGCGCAACGTGACGCCTTACAGTAATGAGCAAACTTCGCCGAAGTGCGATCGGTAAATTTGGAATTTTTAACTGCATCTGCACCTTTTTTAACAAGGGGCAAGATGCCCGTTTCACAATCACTCAATTATCTTGTGGGGTGGGCTTTTAGCAGCGCCGAAAACAGGATTTTCAATAGTACAAAAATCCATAAATTATACAAAAATGAATACAAAAAAGTGGAAAATATGGTTTATAGTAGTAGCAGCAATAACAGCACTTATCTGTTGCTTACAAACACCTCTTTCAGCTCAAACGGCTAGCTCGATCGCCCCCAAAACCAACACCCAACTCACCGCCGCCCAAAATCTCCAGTCAGCCGGACTTTACCGCCAAGCTTGCAACAGTTTGCTCCCTGTTTTAGAACTT
>JBDTEI010000422.1:0-12154 GCA_039922675.1 Microcoleus sp. | reverse complement strand
CGGACAGTTTTTTAACTGCCCTGTAAGCCTTACGGAGGAAGCCCGGCCATTTTTAACGGATTTTCTGAAACGAGTGCGCTGAACTTAAACCTTGAAAAAATAGTCCAGCATATAGCCAGTAAGGGTTTCGGAGACTCGACTTGATCTAAAACTGTCCGAAGTATTGACAGGTAACAAATAACCAATAACCAATAACTAATTAAAAGCACTCGGAAAAGCAGCCCAAACTCGATCGACAAAATCTCTA
Organism: Microcoleus sp.; assembly: GCA_039922675.1. Classification (GTDB taxonomy): domain Bacteria; phylum Cyanobacteriota; class Cyanobacteriia; order Cyanobacteriales; family Microcoleaceae; genus Microcoleus. Next base: position 11,907 of record JBDTEI010000422.1, on the reverse strand, counting down.
AGTTGCCGAGAGGCGATCGCGCTATCCTTCTTATCAGAATCCAGAGACTGCAACTGAGTCAACAGCGAAATCACCTCAGTATCCAGCGCCGCCCGAAACAAACTCAGCGGCCAAAGCAAATCAGCACCATCCCGCAAATCCGATAAAGTGTATTCTGTCGGCCACTTTTCCGGGAAATCCTTCCCCGCCACCAATCTAACCAACATCAAAGGGCGCACCCAACAAATTTGACGTGCTTCAACCATTTGAATTACCTCTGAATGCAGGCACGCATCTCCACATTCTAAACTGACAATTTGACCAGGCTTAAAGTTCAAAGCACAATCCATTAATGCTGACTCTTAATACAGACTCTTAATACAGACATAACTAACCCAAATAAGTGCCGTAACTCTCAACAGCACCAAAAAATATTATATCACAATTCATTGTTCCCTCTCCCTTCTTCCCTCTTCCTACTTCCTTCGGTCAACTGTCAACTCTTCCTTGTTCCTGTGGTCAACTGTCAACTGCCAACTGTCAATTTTCATCAAGAGTTTTAAGAGCCATTTCGAGTTCAGCCGTCAACAATTTTGCTTCTTTTTTGCCACTGCCACCTTTAGCATGATCCGCCACGCAAATCGGCTCGCCGATCGCAATTTTGATAATAGCACCGCGTCGAGGAATCCGCGGGCGATAGCGAATACTCATCGGTACAATCTTCACCCCCAAACCCGGTGTGCTCAACTCCGCTTGCATTGCCAAACGAGCCAATCCAGGCTTAATCGGGTGAACTTCACCATCCTGAAAAATCCCACCTTCAGGAAAAATCACCAACATTTGCTTATCGAGAAGCAACTCCACCCCATAACGGAGACTGCTAATTGCCGGATGCTTGATATCGACAGCAAAGCCTCCCAAATGTCTGATGAACCAACCTTGCACTCCTTTGACTTCATCGGCAGTTACCATAAACCGCAAATCCCGTCCAGTCACATTCTGTCCGGCTGAATAGGGCATCATCAGCGCATCCCACCGGGAGCGATGCGTCGGGGCTAAGATGACAGGCCCATCTTTCGGCAAGTGTTCCTGTCCGGTTATCTCAATCTTGCCAAAATAAAACGGTAGGACAATATAGTGACCTAGCGGATAGAACAAGGAGGTTAACCAAGGAGAAACGCGAGAGGTATTAGATACTACCTTGGCAGGCATTGGCTTCACTAGAGATGATTTACTGGACTCAATGGCGATCGCGGCAGTATGACGCATGGCAATTACCCTGCTATATCGATATATAGAGTCTAAAGATATGTTGCTGGGCAAATCTTTAGTCTTTCGATGGGGACACTTTTGCTATTGGCATTTCGCCGATCGCCCGATCGCTCCTACAACAGATAATCTGTAACAGGTAAAACACGATCGCACCCGACAGCACCAACGCACAGCCGTCAACGGATTTTAGATTTGAGATTTATGCCACAGATGAATCTGGGAGTTTGAACTCTTAGTCTAAAATCTGGGGTGCACCGCGAGGAGTGTCGGCAAGCAAGTATCCGTTTTTGAGCGGGGTCAATCGCCGGTAAAGCTCGATCGGACAATTATCTATTATTTCAGTTAAATAGCCAAGTTCGATTAAACATTGTCGAGCGAGAGTAAAAAATTTTACCTGTCAAATTTTCCGGCGTGCTTCAAACCAACCAAGCAACTGATCTCGACAAACAGACTCCATAATACCGCCGAGCACTTGTAAGCGGTGACACGAAGGCGCGCTATCTGGAAGATTAGCCACCGTCCGAATTGTGCCAGTTTTCGGGTCATCGGCACCATATACCAGTAGACCGATCCGAGCTTGGACGATCGCACCAGCGCACATCGGGCAAGGCTCCAGCGTCACGTAGAGCGTGCATTGGTTGAGATGCCAGTCTTGCAAAACTTTGCCCGCCGCCCGCAGCGCCAACACTTCAGCATGAGCAGTCGGATCGCAGTCTCGCTCTCGCCGATTTTGCGCTTCGGCAATCAATTTGCCAGTACCGTCAACAATTGCAGCACCCACAGGCACTTCGCCCGCATCACCGGCTGCTCGTGCTAGTTCGACAGCCCTAGTCATCCAGCGTTTGTGAATAGCATAATTAGAATCACTCATAGACAACGGCTCTGTTTGCAAATTCACGGTATACCTACGTAACTGAAAACAATTAATATAGTCTTACTTATCCACTTGCTGTGGATAGAATAAGTGTGATCGCTAATAAAACAAGTTTTTTAGGGAATTTATGGCATACTTGCCTAGCTAAAAATACTTAAGATCGATAAATAAAGTTACACCACAATCCCATCAAGAGTAATTTTGAATTATGGACACCACCCTGATTAGCACTGAAGTTGTTGAACTGTTGTCCCGGATTAGCCGGCAAAAGCTCCGCGAACAAGATATCACTCCTTTGGTAGTGTTTGTGACTGCTCTGATTGCCATCCTGCGGGGAGTGATGATTATTGACAGGACGATCGCAGTTGAAGAAGAAGAACGGCTGCAAAAGACGCTCAAAGCCTTTGCTGCTGGCGACCCCCATCGGATAGAACTAATTCAGCGCCTTGTCAAAGGAGTCTCCAAACAGCAGGTTTACTTCAACCCTACGGAACTGCTAACCCTGACAGCTTTCTTTTCAGAATCAGAAAAACTGTTGCTGATCGGTTCCGGCTACGAAATGTCAGCGGTAGACGGACACATCGACCTGCGGGAGCAAATGTACCTACAGTCGATCGCAAACCGGCTCGCCCTCGATCCCAGACACATAGCAGTCGTAGACACTTTGTTTACCAAAGAAGGAGAACTCGATTCAGAAGCTTTTGTCGAAGTTCAAGCTTTACTCGCACCAAGCGAATTCTCCTCCCGCGATCCAGTATTTGCCAAAGCAGCAAAGCACCTGCTGAGTCTTTTACAGCGCAAGTAATCCAGCGCATCTAAATTGTTTCGCTGTAAAAGAGTGAGACACGGGGAAAAGAATTTGACGCTTTTTCAATTAATTCGCGGACGCACGAGTGGTCAGAAACCTGGTTTTTTCAGGAAAATACAGAGGTTACAGCCCGCCAAAACGGTAAAAAACCCGGTTTATTTTGCCGGAAATGCGTCCAAATCCGTCTAAAATCTAAAAGCGAATTATCGCTGCCTGAATAGCTCCAACTCGGTCTCAAATCTAAACTTGATTGATATGCAAATTGAATGGCAAACTGCTAAAACCTACGAAGACATTCTTTATCACAAAAGCGGCGGAACCGCCAAAATTACCATCAATCGACCTCACAAACGGAACGCTTTTCGTCCCAAAACCGTGCAGGAATTGTGCGATGCCTTTACTGATGCCCGCGAAGACACAAAAATCGGGGTTGTCCTCTTTACGGGTGCGGGGCCTCATACAGACGGCAAATACGCTTTTTGTGCTGGTGGCGACCAAAGTGTGCGAGGTTCTGCGGGATATGTAGACGAAGGTGGTATACCCCGGTTGAACGTGCTCGACTTGCAGAAGTTGATTCGATCGATGCCCAAAGTTGTGATTGCTTTAGTTGCAGGATATGCGATCGGCGGCGGTCACGTTTTACACTTAATTTGCGACTTGACGATCGCGGCTGACAATGCTATTTTCGGACAAACCGGCCCCAAAGTCGGTAGTTTCGACGGCGGTTTCGGTGCTGGCTATCTCGCCAGAGTTGTTGGTCAGAAAAAAGCCCGAGAAATTTGGTTTTTGTGTCGCCAGTACAGCGCACAGCAAGCTCTAGAAATGGGTTTAGTCAACTGTGTCGTACCCGTCGAACAACTCGAACAAGAAGGGATGCAGTGGGCTGGTGAAATTCTCGAAAAAAGTCCGATCGCGATACGCTGTTTAAAATCCGCTTTTAATGCCGACTGCGACGGTCAAGCCGGTCTGCAAGAACTAGCTGGAAACGCCACTTTGCTGTACTATATGACCCAGGAAGGCGCCGAAGGCAAACAAGCCTTTTTGGAAAAACGGGAACCGGATTTTAGTCAATATCCTTGGCTGCCATAGCTCGATCGAGAAATGAGTTTTTGGGATTCCCTAATTCAAGTTACAGATGCTATTGATTTCTGTGAGTAGAATGAGCCGAGTTTACTCGATCGTCCAAAAGTATCAGTATGAATATCAGTTACTCAAAAGAATGAAACTGCTTTGCCAGAGCCAAATCATAAGAGTTATCAGTGATTCCCCAATCGCAAATCGAAAATGATACGAGCTGTCCTGCTACGGACAGACTAAACCGAGACTGCGGCAGATTTTTCGGTTAATGTTGTGCCTGTCAACTGGCAGGCATTGCGCTCGGAAACAGCGACGGCGGCCTCGCGCAGCGTCACAGTCTCTTCTTGCCACAGTCCAATTTCTGTGATGTTTTCCCAAGATGGCCCAAAAGGCGAAACCGCCAAAGAACAAGCTTTCCACTGGCTTTGCACAGGCACACTCAGCAGACTGCAAACGCCCCCGCGTCTCCCTTCAGGAGTGTAGTGGCGACAGTGACGGCAAGCTGAAGTTAATGGGGTTTTCATAAAAGTTCTTGGGTAAATCATTTTCACCTCTAATTGTCGTCTGTAGAGCTACCAGGTTTTAGAGCATCCCAGCCTTTATACTGTATGGGTTGTAGTGATCCCCGCAGCATAATTAAAATTTATAATTTATTTATAATCTTGTTATATATAGAAACAATGACATGAGTGCTGCCTCATTAATAGGTAAAAATACAGCTAAAAAGTTTATAAAGCCGTCAGGGATCAAGAAAAACGACAAATACGGAACGATTGTGAGAGGTTACAAATAAACTGTTGCTACGGATACAAAAAGCTGGTTAGAGTCTGGGTAAGCAGCTTCCGGGTTCAAGCAACAATTAAGTTGTCAAACAAAAATGAAAACAGAGCAAATGGCGATCGACACTGGGCCCAAAGGCAGCAGTTGCCTTGACACCAAAAGCAGCTAATCCTAGAATAGGCAAGTTTTAAAGCTTCTTGTTTATCTTTAGAATCAAAACATTAAAATCAATTCAGAGGCGGTAGGAGTTTTGCTAATGAGTAAGCGTTCTTCGGTGGAATCCCCAAATCATCAATCCTCATCAACCCCAATCAAGCCTGCTTTGCAAGCAGTCCTGGGGTGTTTGGATGTAAACCTAGAAGCAGAACTGACAACATACAGAAGGCACAGGCGGCGCGCCGAACAGTGGGTATCGCCATCAGTTCGCAGCGGCCAGCCAACAGCCACAACCGAGCAACAGAAGGGCCAAAACCTGCCGCCGCAGGCTGCGGAGGAAACCCAGCAGCCGCTGTTGCTGCCCCTATCCCTTGCCGGCGTCCAGGGCGATGCCCCGCTAGCAAATACTAGGGGCGCCACAAAATTATCTAGCAGCGGCTTGGCACCCAACAATTATCTAGAATCAAGCGAAAAACTGATCGAAAGTTTGGACGAGGCAAAAGCTGAGCCTGCGGAAGAACGCAGTTTGGCTGCGAGTCTGTTAACTCCCTTGGGACTGAGTTCGATGTTGCTGTTTCTGTTGTCGTGCACAGCTTTGGGTTACGCAGTTATGCACCCGTCAAGTCTGGTTAAAATGGCAGGCCTGAACCGTTTGCTCGATCGTACCGGGCCATCGAACAGCGACCGTCCCGCCGCCACCATAGATAGTAGCAGCAAGGAACTGCCAAAAGCTCCAAATCTGGTATCCAAAGAATTTGTCGAACTAGATTTGAGCACTCTCAGCAATGTCAAGCCGACAGCCAGCCCGATTGCTTCCCCGTCGCCAAAAGCATCAATCCCCCCCAATCCGGCAGCACCTCCAGCCCCCATCGGCACTGTCCCGATTCCTACAGAAGACGGCAACCGGGCCAGAGGTAGGGAACAAGGACTCAACAATATCAGCACCGCTTTGCTTCCCACTCCCAGCCCCAGCGCCGCGCAGCCTGTCCCGACTCTGCCGACTCTGCCTCCCACACCATCCCCAGCCCAGCCTGCCGCCGCATCCCGGGCGACAGCATCCCCCGCGACAGCATCCCCTGCCGCCACCCCGCTAGGAAGGCCGACACGGGCTGCTGACGGTTTCTATTACGTTGTCACCGATTACACCAATGAAAAATCGCTGCAAAAAGCCAAAATCGCGGTTCCCGATGCCTACGTGCGGAACTTCTCAAAGGGTGTCAAAATTCAAATGGGGGCTTTGAACGATGCTGCCTCAGCAGAACGTTTGGCAAAGGAACTCCAAGCAAAAGGGGTGAAGCCGCAATACTATCAACCGTAAACTAGGTAAAGGGTCAAAAACTTTAACTAAATTGTTAGACAAAGCTAGACAATGATGAATGTTTTGTCTAACAGAAAATTGGTTTTTTAACTCATACAAGTCCCACACAGAATATAACTGTAGACCGGCAATCCAAACCTTGAGCTGACGAGTTAATGAATTTTCCATTTTTAGATTTGAGATTTACTTGCAGCTCCGTGAATCTGGCAGCAGGAAGAGGATTCTTAAATTTGGGAATCGACCCTGACGGATAGTCGGCTGCTTGTACCCGTTTTTGGGCGGGTCAATCGAAAATCGAAAATGGTATTACTTTCGAGTCCTAAATCTAAAATTTAATAAAATCTGGAGATAGGTAAAATGGGATTATTCGATCGCCTGTGGCGAGTGATTCGAGCCAATATTAACAGTTTGGTCGGGGCAGCCGAAGATCCAGAAAAAATTCTGGAACAGGCTGTAATGGATATGCAGGAAGATTTAATCCAGCTCAGACAAGCTGTGGCGGGGGCGATTGCCGCTCAAAAACGCACCGAACGCCAGTGTTCCCAAGCTGAGTCCACAGCCGCAGAATGGTACCAGCGGGCGCAGCTAGCTTTGCAAAAAGGCGAGGAAAATTTGGCCCGGGAAGCTCTGACGCGCAAAAAATCTTATCAAGAAACGGCAACGGCGATGAAAGCGAGTCTCGGACAGCAAAACGCTGTTGTGACTCAACTTAAAGACAATATGCGATCGCTCGAAAGTAAAATTTCTGAGGCAAAATCTAAAAAAGATATGTACATTGCTCGAGCTCGATCGGCAAAAGCCTCGGAAAGGCTGCAAGAAATGATGGGAAATCTCAGTACAGGCAGCGCTTTGAGCGCGTTTGAAAAAATGGAAGAGAAAGTCATGCAGCTAGAAGCTCGCTCCGAAGCCATCGCCGAACTCGGAACCAGTGATTTAGAAAAGAAGTTTCTCTCTCTCGAAGGTGCTGGCGATGTCGATGCCGAGTTGGCGGCGATGAAAGCACAAATGCTTCCGGGCAATAATACACCCAAATTGCCATCGGGCGAGCCGCCCGCATCCTGAAGCATCGGCGACAAAACAATAGTTGAGACAAGCAAAAACTTCTTAACAGCTCAGCTAGAGATAGCTCAAGGCGTGTTGGGGAATTCGCGGATCAAAGTTAAACTCAATAGACAGGTGCAGAAATAAGCTTGCCTGCATCACTGACTCGATCGCTTTAAACTGTATTTATATGTTTGCAAAATTGCCAAAAGCTCGATCGCGCTAAAAATCTGACCAACTGAGTTTCACTCTGAGCGGGCTAGCGCTATCAAGCCTGCTTTCCACCTACTTCGTACACCTCACCAGGAAAAATAGCATTATGGGATTATTCGATCGCATTAGCCGAGTCGTGAGAGCCAATCTTAACGATATGGTCAACAAAGCTGAAGACCCGGAAAAGATTTTAGAACAGTCCGTCACGGATATGCAGGAAGACTTGGTGCAATTGCGTCAAGCCGTTGCCAGCGCGATCGCCGCTCAAAAGCGCACCCAGACTCAGTACAATCAAGCTGAATCCCAGTCTAACCAGTGGCAGCAGCGCGCCGCGCTCGCCCTGCAAAAAGGAGACGAGACTTTGGCCCGCGAAGCGCTGGTGCGCAAAAAGTCTCACGCTGAAACGGCGGCTACCCTGAAAAGCAGTTTGGAACAGCAATCGGGTCAAGTAGAAAGCCTCAAGCGCAATTTGATCGGTTTGGAGAGCAAGATTTCCGAAGCCAAGACGAAGAAGGATATGCTCAAGGCGAGGATTTCCGCTGCTAAGGCTCAGGAACAGCTCAATAACACCATTGGCTCCCTGAATACTGGCAGTTCAATGGCAGCTTTCGATCGCATGGAAGAAAAAGTTTTGCAGATAGAAGCTCGCGCGGGAGCTTCAGCGGAACTGGCGGCTGGCGGCAGCGATTTAGAAGCAGCTTTCCGCTCGCTCGAAGCCGGTGGCGATGTGGACGACGAGTTGGCTCAGATGAAGGCTCAACTGACCGGAGGTTCTGTGTCTCAAGGTCAATTGCCGGCCGCGGGCAAAACTGCCGCTGCTCCTAGTACCTCGGAGGCGAGTCCGGTGATTGATGCTGAGTTGGAAGAATTGCGATCGCAGCTCAATAAAATGTAGTAATTTCTATCAAAATTCACCTATTTCTCAGATGATAGCTTTGATAGAATGCTCCGCCTACCTACAGCGCTAGCTTGGGAAAGTCGGAGCTTTTTTCATAGATTATTCCTAAATACATATAAAGTAATTTTTGTCAAGTATATTTATGTTGAATTAAGCACTAAAGTCTTAAAGAAAAGTGATAAAGTTACTTTATTCTTTGCAATTGGAGCGGCCGCGTCGGCTCGTAAGTGTAAATAACTATCAATTATTATTTATTATTATTAATCAGTCATGCCCCTTCCACCTTCGAGAGGGTTTTGTAAAATCAAATTTTTCAGGGCAATCGCACTTGGTTGTTCAATTACAGCTATTTGCCCCGCATCGCTAGCAGCTCAAAGTGTTGGCGAGTCGATGGTTGCTGGCGAGTCAGAAGGGCGATCGCCAATTGTTAATAATTTACAGTCTCAATTAAAACTTAATCCAGAAATGGCAGACGATCGCGATCGGCTTCCTCCCGATTTATACTCAGGTTCAGAATTAGATAGAGATAGTAAAGAGCCAGAAAACAACATCCCGGAATTTGCGCCCCTTGCCCAAAGTCAGACCCCAGAAACTCTCGCCCAATTGCCTAACCGAGGAGACAACAGACCAGAAATTCCCATTCCCAACCCGGTACTGCCAACTCCGGCTCCCTTCCCAGAACCCGGACTGTTAGAACCCCTACCTCCGGCAGAACAGCTTTTGCAGCCAGCAGCGCCGACACAGCCAGCAGAATTGCCCAACATTCCGGGTACGATAACAGTCGATCGATTTGAAGTAGTCGGCAGCACTATCTTTAGCAAGCAAGAATTAAACGCTGTACTCAAAAACTTTGTAGACCGCCCGCTGACTTTCGCTGAACTGCTGCAAGCTCGTTCCGCTGTGAGCCAACTCTACATCAGCAAAGGTTATATCACTTCGGGAGCGCTGATTCCACCACAAACCCTAGCTGGTGGAGTTGTGAAAATATTAGTGATCGAAGGCAAGCTAGAAAGTATAAAAGTAGTCGGTACTAGGCGGCTCAATTCTAACTACGTCAGAAGCCGATTAGCCTTCTTAACGCGAGGCCCGCTGAACCAACAGCGCTTGCTAGAAGCTCTGCAACTGCTGCAATTGAGCGGGCAAGTCGCAAATATCTCGGCAGAATTGCAAGCTGGTTCTCGTCCGGGTTTTAATTTGCTGTTAGTCCGAGTCAAAGAAGCAAAAACTTTCCAAGCTGGGATTTTTACTGACAATTCTCGCTCTCCGAGTGTGGGGAGTTGGCGGCGCGGAGTAGAAGTCCGCGAGGCTAATTTGTCGGGTTTGGGAGATAGTGCGAGTTTGATTTATACAAATACTCAAGGCAGTAACGCTGTGGATTTGAGTTACACGCTGCCAGTGAATTCGCGTAACGGTACGGTAAGTTTTCAGGTAAGTAGGAGTAAAAGCAATATTATTGAGCGGCCCTTTGATGCTCTGGATATTGAGGCGTCGAGTCGTACTTACGAGTTGACTTACCGCCAGCCTCTAGTCCAAACTGCGAGAACAGAAATCGCTCTTGGTATTAGTGCTGGCAGGCGAGAAAGCAATACATCTTTGCTGGGTGAGGATTTTCCGCTGTCACCGGGGGCTGACAGTCGCGGGAGAACTCGGGTTTCGGTGCTGAGGCTGTTTCAGGATTTTACTCAGCGGGGAGAGAGAGATGTCTTGGGGGCGCGATCGCAGTTTAGTCTGGGAGTGGGAGCATTTGATGCTAACGTGAGCAGCAGTGAGCCTGACGGTCAATTTTTGGCTTGGCGGGGTCAATTGCAGTACGTGCGTTTGTTGGCTCCTCAGACGTTGCTGGTTGTGCGATCGGACGTGCAGTTGGCTGGAGGTGAGCTTTTGCCGATCGAACAATTTGGTTTGGGTGGCCCGGATACAGTGCGGGGCTACCGTCAGGATGCTTTGCTGGCGGATAGCGGGATTTTTGCTTCAGCCGAGTTGCGATATCCGATTTGGGGCACCGGCGACAAAAAAGGTGTTTTGCAGGTGACGCCGTGTGTGGATGTTGGCAATGTTTGGAATAGTGGGGGCAGGGCAACTCTGGAAGCGAATAGTTTGCTGTCAGCGGGATTGGGCCTGCGGTGGCAGTACGGCGAGAGGTGGAATGCTCGCGGAGGCTGGGGCATTCCTTTGATTGGCATTAAGTCGCGCGCCAGGAGTTGGCAAGAGCGCGGGTTGTATTTTTCCGTAGAATTCAAACCTTTTTAGGAAAGTAGCCGTTCTGCTCTCAGCGGAACTGAGCAATTTCGCTATATAGTAATAAGTATCATTTGGCACTCATCTGTAGCTGCCAAGAGTGCATTTTAATTATTTTTTTTACATCAAACTATGTCTAAGGTACGATTGCTGCTTTTAAGTTCTTTTGCTTCCGGTTTTGGGTTGTGTTCAATCATTTTGGCGATGTTGACGATGATTTCCGCGCTGTCGTTTACGTCTTTTTTTATCTTTGTTTTAACTTTGATATTTTTTGGAATTAATATGTTGTTTGCTTTGCATTATTACACATCAATTACCAAGCAGTTGAGTGTTAAAGGTAAAAGGAAAGCTAGAATTGAGCGGTAGTGAAGCAGCAGCGGACAAAGGCATGGAGAGTTCTTGATATAATTTGAATGCAATCCAGAAAAACGCCTCTGAGTTAGGATAACTTCTAGTCATAGGTCATAATTATTTCAGGTCTAATTATTTAGGAGGTGCGATCGTGGTCATTGCTGACACCAACCCGCCAAACCTTGCTCCAGATGAGACAAAGACTCGCTACACTCCAGATGAATACCGGGCGATCGAGGAAACTGCCGAAGAACGTCACGAATATTCTAACGGAGAGATTATTGCTATGTCAGGAGGTTCAGAAGTCCACAGCGCGATCGCCTGTAACTTGTTAATTTACTTAGGATTTTTGTTGAGAGACACCGATTTTCGCCTGTATAACAGCGATTTGCGGGTTTGGATTCCCGAATATGGGTGCGGAACCTACACTGATTTGATGGTTGTCAACGGCGAACCAGAATTTAATGGATCTCGCACGGACGAAATTCTCAATCCTTTGCTGATTGTCGAAGTTCTTTCCCCGTCTACAGAAGCCTACGATCGCGGTGAAAAGTTCCGAAAATATCGCTCTCTTCCTAGTTTCTGTGAATATCTGCTGGTGAGTCAAGCTGAACCATATATTGAACAATATCACAATCTTGAGCGCCCAAATAGCGATCGCTGGCAGTGGCAAGTGTACGATGGGATCGATCGGGCGATCGTCCTGCACAGCTTGAATATAGAGCTTCCGCTGGCTGAAGTCTACCGCCGGATTAGTCTTTAAGGGCGATTTATATTTCTCATCCCTCAGAGGTTAGCAATTGACAAACAAAAGCTGTTATTTATGGAATTTGAATGGAATCCAGACAAAGCGATACTAAACTTTGAGAAACATGGTGTTTCGTTTCCAGAAGCCGCAACGG
>JBDTEI010000421.1:0-5856 GCA_039922675.1 Microcoleus sp. | reverse complement strand
ACCACAGCGAGGCTATTTTGTCAAAAGCGGCAGCATCTGACAAAACAGAATCAGCTTTGGGAATGTATACTATACCGCTTTTTGCCGTGTCTGAGTTGGATTTTTTGACTTGCGCGTCGTATTTGATCACTGCTTGCTGGTAATCGTTGACTAATTGTTTCACCTGTAGCGAGGTAACAGCGTGACACAAAGCTAGTTGACAGTTTTGCAATTTGTCAATACCTACTTTTAACTGTTTTTTGTCATCGTTAATTTGTACGATCAAACTCATCGCTTCCGGCGATAAATTGTTGTTGGCTAAACTCGTCAGTGGCTGTATGTGCTGAACGCTGGGCATTCCTATTTCTAGCTGGGCTTTGTTGTTTAAATTTGAGAGGGCTACTTCGTTAAAACCGTCAATGTTCATGACTAGATCAAACTTTTGACCCAAAGCCAGAAAGTAATTTAAAATCAATAATTGTTGGGGTTGTTTGTAGCCGCCGTTGCCAAAATTTAAAATTATAATTTCTTTATTAGCGAATTCTGGATAACTCTTTAACTTTTTAGACAATCTTTGAGTGACGTATTCATCTACGGCAAAGTTGTTAGCAACAGAACCGCCGAAAATTCCTACGATCAATTGATTTTTATTAGTTTTAATAAACGGATATTCGTAGAGGGAATAAAAGCCTTCTTTGTTGACTTTTAATTTTAATTTTTCATTGGGAAAAGCACCTTGTTTGAGCACGTATCCAAAAAACGGGTGCAGTCTTTCTACGATAGATTCATCTAGTCTAATTCCGAGCCTTTCAATGTCTTCTACTACTTTTTCTTTACCTTTGGTTCTGGTATAAAAAAATTGCTTTTGATTAACAAAATAAAAAGCTAGCGACAAAGCTTCCAGACAAATAAAGGCGATCGCTAAATTGACAGCGATTAAAGTTAATACATTTTTGCCTTTTTGGATCTGCGTTGAATTTTTCATGAAATTTGGCTGATTATGGTTGTTTTTTGGGGGCTTGAGACTGCTTCAAGTTTTCGCACAAATTGCGATCGATCAAAATACTAGCAAGCCTGTGCCCGAGTTCATTCCAGTGACCCCCACAGGGTACAGAATTATCAAAACCGTGGGCGCATACTTGATATTTTTCCGTGTAACCTTGGAACTGTTCGGCCAAATTCAGTACCCGAAAACCCTCGCGCGCGCCCAATTTTTCCAGCCGCCGATCGGGATAAAATAAATCCTGAATGTTGTATTCTTGCATAAACTTTTTCCGCTTTGCCGGATCGCGATCGACCTGGATCGGATCGCCGATCGTCACAAGTAAGAAATCAGCCTTTTTCTGCACGACTTCATTGTGCATCTTCACAATCAAACCCTCTGTCACCCTCCACGCATCTTTCCAAGCTGCATCCTGAGGTTCCTTGAGGTTTTTGGTGCTCAAAACGGTAAAATCCTCAGATAACTGTCCCTTTTTCAGATCTAAATCTACTTTTTTAATCACCTGCAAGATGCGGGAATTGTTGACTAGCCAACTGGGCATCCGGTCTACAAAAGAAACTGCTCTTTTGTTGCGGTCGATCGGCGCCAGATTGCGAAAAGACATATCAGCTACCAACTTGCCATTAGCATCATATCTAAAAAATGGTCGATAATGGTCGTATTCCAGTTGCGGGGAATTGTTAATTACATCATTGCCAATAAAAAAGGCAAGGACTACAATATCAGGATTGTAATCCCACACTTTTTTACGCAGCATTATCAATTCTTGAGCAGTACCGTAACCCTGGATGCCAAAATTGATGACCTCAACTTTTTTGCGTCCCTTAACGGCCTCGCAGTTGCCTAGCTTTCGTTCTAATTTCGACCAGAAAGTTTGTTCGACAGGTACGTGAATTGCTTCGGTGAAAGAATCGCCCAAAACTGCGATTCGGAGAGTATTGGGAGGTTTTGCTTTTGTATGTTCGCGATCGCGCAAACCCTCGCTATTCACCTGCACAAAACTCGCACCTTCGCCCTTCCACTCGCCCGACACACCGGGTTTGAGCGTCCAACCCAAATCGGGATCGGAAGTGTGGAAACGAGTTGGTGCGGAGTCTACGAAATCTCCAATTTTTGGGTAGCCCTCAACTCCCGCAACTCGCAATCCAACTTCACCAATTACCACCCCCATGAATAAACTACCGAGTATCAAACCTAAGTTGATACCCAAATTTTTCAATTTGCTCATTCTTTCAAAACAGCGTGTAAATAAACGGAGCAATCACAGAACCATGACCCAATACAATCAAAGCTCCCAAAAATACTAAAGTCAAAATTAAGGGTATTAGCCAATACTTTTGGCGTTCTCGCATAAACGCCCACAAATCTTTGAGAAAGTCTAATGTTGATTCAAACACTTAGAAAGGACGCTCCATACTAACTTTTGTTCTTGCTTTACTTGGGATGCGGTAGGTATCCATTTTCGGATTTAGTTTGCGTCGCATTGCGTCTTCCCCCAACAGGCCTTTGATAACTCCCATCGGCCAAACTATCAGGTAAAAAACTATCCCTAGGACGATCGGCGTTTGGATTTTGTGGAGAATCAGTCCAAACCGCATCCACCCGTGATAAACGGGATTCAGGGATTTCGGCGCAACTAATGCTAGCACAACTAGCACACCGCCGACAATCCAGGGCAACCACCAGGGCAACCAAGGTATAGAATGCCGACGCAGTAAAGGTACTAAACCGAACAGCAGTGCGATCAAGCCGCCAATTAGCAGCCCGAAATCGCGCAAGCCTTTTTTATCGAGTTGTTTAATTTCGTCGCTCATGTTGAAGGAAGAAGGAAGAGGGAAGAGGGAAGAAGGAAGGAAAAGATTCGATCGTTCCGAGAGTCCGACAGGGGTTGAAAACCCCTGTCTCATAGCTAAATTCCTCTAAAAGAGGACTAAAATACATCGTAATTTCGATTGTAATTAACAATTGTAATTAATTGTAATTAACAGTCGTTTTTAACCTACTTTAGCTATGAGGCAGGGGTTTAAACCCCTGCCGGACTCCTGCCGGATTGGCGGGCTGCGGGTTTAATCTAGTTCAAATTCATTTTTCCAAGCATCATCTTGTTTCCAAGGAATTTGTTCTGATTTAGGAATCAAGTAATTCTCTAAAACGAGATAATCCATTTCGGTTCGCATGAAACAGCGGTAAGCATCCTCGGGAGTACAAACAATGGGTTCGCCTCGGACATTGAAGGAAGTATTTACCAAAATTGAACATCCCGATCGCTCTTCAAAATGGCTGATTAAGTCATAGTACCGAGGATTGGTTTCTTTGTGAACTGTTTGGATGCGAGCCGAGTAATCGACGTGGGTAACAGACGGAATTTCCGATCGCGGAATGTTGAGCTTGTCAATGCCAAACAACTGTTCTTGTTCGGGAGTCATCGGGATGCGGAGACTGGCTTTGACTGGAGCAACCAATAGCATATAAGGACTGGAATGGTCAATCTCGAAATAATCCGCAACTCGTTCGGCTAAAATTGACGGTGCAAAAGGTCGAAATGATTCCCGATATTTAATTTTCAGGTTCATCACAGACTGCATTTTAGCATTGCGGGGATCGCCAATGATCGATCGCCCGCCCAGAGCTCGCGGCCCAAATTCCATCCGCCCTTGGAACCATCCGACGACATTTCCCTGTGCCAAAATTTCCGCCAACTGCGGCATCAATTCGGCATCGTCCAATCGGTGATAGCTAGCTTTGACAGCATCCAAATATTCGAGAATTTCTGCGTCAGTAAACCTTGGCCCCAAATAGGAACCGCGCATTTTGTCGTGACAAGTTAAATGAGCCACCGACTTCGCCACTGTTGCGACAGCTTGGTTCGCAGTCAGAAATTCCGCCCTCTCCTCTTTCGTAGTAAGGACTTCAGTCCTCTCCTCGTTATTAATATTATTATTTGCTGCGATTAACTCATCAGCAACAGTGCGATTTTGTTCGCAATACTGGTACCAAATCGCCAAAGCCGCGCCCAAAGCACCGCCAGCATCTCCCGCCGCCGGTTGAATCCAAATATCCTTGAAAATACCTTCCCGCAAGAGTCTGCCGTTAGCAACGCAGTTGAGAGCAACGCCCCCGGCGAGACAAAGATAATCGACATCCAATTCTTTTTTAACTGTTCTGCAAAGCCGCAAAACAACTTCTTCGGTAACGACTTGAATGGACGCTGCAATGTCCATTTCCCGCTGAGTCAATTTGCCTTCACCTTGACGCGGTGGCCCTTCAAACAGTTCGTCAAACTTCTGATTTGTCATGGTTAAGCCAACTGTGTAGTTGAAATAATCCATGTCCAGACGGAAAGTTCCGTCATCTTTGAGATCCATCAAATGGGTGAGAATTTTGTCTACATACTTGGGTTCGCCGTAGGGCGCTAAACCCATGAGTTTGTATTCGCCAGAGTTGACTTTGAAGCCTGTGTAGTAGGTGAAAGCTGAATAAAGCAAACCTAGGGAGTGGGGAAAATCTATTTCCCACTGAGGTGTCAGTTGGTTGCCGTCTCCCAGCCAAACGGAGGTTGTGGCCCACTCGCCTACGCCGTCGAGACACAAAACGGCGGCTTTTTGGAATGGGCTGGGGAAAAATGCTGAGGCTGCGTGGGATTGGTGGTGCTCGGTAAATAGCAGAGATGGCAGTTTATTGGTTTTGCAGTTGCCTATTTCTGCTAAATCTCTTTTGAGCATGGTTTTGAGGTAAAGCTTTTCTTTCAGCCATATCGGCATGGCGGTTAGGAAAGAGCGAAAACCTTGGGGTGCGTAGGCTAAGTAGGTTTCGAGAAGGCGCTCGAATTTGACTAATGGTTTGTCGTAAAAGACTATGCGATCGACTTCCCGTAATTCTATGTTCGCTTCTTTTAGGCAATAGGCGATCGCATTCTTGGGAAATCTGGCGTCGTGCTTTTTGCGGGAAAATCTTTCTTCCTGCGCTGCGGCGATAATTTCTCCATCGCGAATTAAGGCTGCGGCGCTGTCATGGTAGTACGCCGAGATTCCAAGTATGTTCATCGCTCTCCTTACAAATCGCTATGCGCTCGTATCTGAGTATTTAGAATAGCTAACGATTATAGCTTTAGTGGTGCTGATTGGGAATTGACTTTTGCGATCGCCTCCAATTTTACTTAAATTTTACCGAAATAAATCTCGGTGCGCGGCCCCTCAACCGTCTGACACCAGCCAGCTAGCGCCTGCGAATCCTGCGCCCCCAAGCTCTTAAATAAGTGGCCGCGGGGAATTGATAAAATTCGCCTACCAACCACAGCACTATGCCTAAATGGGACAAAAAGGCTAAACCAGTCCAAGCTGCGGGCAACCACGACAAGCGGCTGCCGGGAATCGGGGGAAAGTAGTAAGCGGAAAGTCCGAGTAAGGTGGTGGGAAGGAAGATAAGACCGATCGCTGCGGCAAAATAAGGCCATCCGAATTCTACGCCTTCGAGGTGTGCTCCTATCCATTTTTTGCCGTTCCAGTGCCAAGTTACGGGCGGCTGGCGATCGGCCATTTTGAGCGATTGCCTTTCTTCGCTGGCGGTAAAAATGTGCTGGCAGAAGTTGCAAGCTAGGGCTTCCATCATCGGCATCGTAGCAATTTCACCGGTGCGACACACGGGACAGGGATATGTATCTTGAGAGTTGAAAGGTCTGGTTGATTTTTTGAAAGTTTGCATGGATCGGGCGGTTTGTCAAGATATTGAGCGATCTTAACAGAGTACAGAAATTGTATGTTGGGTGAGGTTTTTTTTGTAAGTCGAAGAATATTTGATAGTTGGGTTGGGGCGGGTTTTAAATGAAATTATTGATTGAGATGCGATCGATTGTCGCTAAACCCGCCGCTACATTA
>JBDTEI010000420.1:0-4976 GCA_039922675.1 Microcoleus sp. | reverse complement strand
TTGGCTAGAAATTTAGATGATTTTCAGATGATTCCGCAAATGATTTTAATGCGGGAGTTTGTGCCGGATTTTGTGGCTCAAGAATTTTTAAAGTGTTTTCTTAAAGAGTTTGTGGATGGCAAGTCTTTGTATGCAGCGGCGGGAGAAGCGCGGCGGTGGTTGGAGACTTGGGAAAAGGATTTTCCTTGTGCTAGTTGGTTGCCTGTAATTTGGCAGCATCCGGCAGCGAAGCCTGCGGTTTGGAGCGATTTTTTGATTGAGCCTAATTCGCCTGCTGTAACGCCGGATTTGACTTGGGTGGCTGCTGCTCCCAAAAGACCGCCGGTTAAGGGTTTTTCGCGCTTGAAGTCGGTGATTTTGGCGAGTGCGGGCTGTACGTTGGCTGTGATGGGTACGCGCTATTTTGGGGTGATGGAGCCGTGGGAATTGTCAATGTTCGATCGACTAATGAGCAAGCGCGAACCAGAATTAATCGACAATCGGTTGTTAGTGGTGGAAGTGACAAACAAGGATGCTGACAAGTACGGCTATCCTCAAACGGATGCTACTATCGCAAAAGCGATCGGCCAATTGCAGCAGTTTAAACCTTTAGCGATTGGTCTGAATATGCACCGAAATTCTGCCCGACAGCCGGGACGGCAAGATTTCATTAGCCTTTTTGCGAAAAATTCAAATATTTTCACTATATGCAGCTACAAGTCCATAAAAATCTACGAGCCACCGCCAGAGTTTTCTTTGTCGCAATTAATAAATCAAGTTGGTTTTAGCAATTTACCGAAGGATGAAGTGCTTAACGAAAAAGGTACCAGTATTCGCCGTCAACCTCTCTCATATAATCCCAATATTTCGGATTTCAAAGATACTTGCAAAAGTCCGAATAGCTTCAGTTTGCTGTTGGCTATGCGGTTCTTGGAAAGTCAAGGTATGAAATTGGAAAAAAATCAGAATGAAGAGTTGCTAATTGGCGATGTTACATTCAAAAGATTGGCGACTCGTACAGGAGGTTATCAAAAGTTAGATGCGCTAGTAACTCAAATATTACTCAACTACCGCGCCAACCCCAAACCAGCTTTAAAAGTGACGCTTCAAGAAGTATTGGAAGGGAAAATCAACTCGGATTTAGTGAAAGGTAAAATTGTTTTAATCGGTCACACTTCTGGCGTTTTAGGCGATGAATTCGATACTCCTTATGGTAAAATGCCGGGAGTTTGGATTCATGCTCACATGGTTAGTCAAATCCTCAGCGCAGTGATTGATAAAAGGCCCCTAATGTGGGTTTGGCCTGAATGGCAAGGGTTTCAGTGGGGAGATGCGGTTTTTGTGTGGCTGGTGGCTTTGACGGGCGGCTTGTTGGTTGGGCGCGGTCGATCGCTCTTGGTGTTGGCGATCGCTGGCAGTGCTATGATTTTTGTGCTGTATCAAGGTTCGATAGTAATTCTGGTTTTCGGGGGCTGGATGCCTTTGGTTCCTTCGGTTTTGGCTTTAGTGGCGACAGGTGGTATCTTGTGTATGTACGATCGATCTCAATAAGTCTCGGTGCTTGAAATCTTGGCAGTTGATGGGTGCACAGAAACCTCGGCGGTGAAACCGCGTCTATACAAGCAAAGTCCGGATGGTGCGCGGACTGGGAGAGAAGAGAGGTTTTATGTATAAAATGCAGTTGCAGTTAGTGTTAGGTTTCATTGTTGCCATAGATTCTACATCAGCGCTGGCAAATTTGGCAAATCCGGCTACTCTAGCAGAGAAGAATTTGGTCAAAAATCATCAAATTGCGATCGCACGAAATGCCAAACCCCAGAGAAATCGGGATTTACAAACACCGATGAGGCCTCCAGACAAAAATACTAAACCAGGGCCCGGATCGAAAGTATCGCAAACACCTAATACACCTCCCGATTCTAACACTAAACCTGGGGGAGGACTCGACCCGTCTAAATCATGCAAAAGAATAAATAAGGTACTGACTCTTTTAACACCCCGCATAAATCCCGTCTTTACAACTTCTTCCCATCCCACTTTTTGGTTTTACATTCCCTATGCTTCCGAAGATATAAAAAAGGGAGAATTTGTGCTGGTGACTCAAGACGAGAAGACTTTGGTTTACAAAGCTTCTTTCCAGCTACCTAAAACTCCTGGTATTGTGAATATTACTTTGCCTGCATCTCCCAACTATACTTTAACAGAGAGGCAATCTTATCATTGGTATTTGAAAATATACTGCCAGACAAATACAAACAATCGAGCCGATTTGGTTACAGATGGATGGGTGCAAAGGGTAGCTGCAACGCCTGAAACGGAGCGCCTAATTAACGCAGGTGCACCTAATATTTGGTACGATTCGCTGACTCGTTTGGGCAATTTGCTCTTGGCTTCACCAACCGAGGAAAAAGTGAGAAGTGACTGGAATAAATTGTTAGAATCTATTGGGGAAAAAGAGTTAATTCAAGAACCGCTAGCTGGCCCGGTTGTGGTGAATAAAGACTAAAGAAGACCGGGCGGTTGAAACCGCGTCTATACAAACTTGCACGTGCCGACGCAGGTTAAAGAGTGATCGATTAAAATTACGTGATATTCTTCAGTCCCCGGAGGGGGACTTCGTTTTTGTAGACGCGGTTTTAACCGTACGTCCTATCTTCGTTTTTGTAGACGCGGTTTTAACCGTACCTCCTATCTGAATTTACAGCCAATTACCAACTAAAATGTATGTCGCCCAAATGTTGGCAGCCGGATATCTATCAAAAAGCGATAGCTGTGCGAGATGCAGCGCTTTTGCCCTAGACATTCCGGGTTTCGACAGTTCCTCATAAAACTTGATCATCAGTTCGGTATTCGGTGCATCTTGCGCTTCCCACAAAGTTGACAAAGTGCTGCGAGCCCCCGCACGCACGGCAATTCCCGCAAGTCCTAAAACTGCTCGATTGTCTCCTGATGCGGTTTGACAAGCGCTCAAAACTAGCAATTCAATATTAGTCGATCGCTCTTGAATCTCTGTTTCGATTAAACTAGCGATATCTTGACCTTTGAGGAGTTTTTGGTAAGCCACAATATAAGTTTCATCGGGGTCTGAACTAAATTCGCCGTGAGTTTTTAAGTGAACTACCGAAAAGTTACCTATTTGGAGTTGATTTTGAATATTGGTTTTGGTGAAATTCGCCTCAAGCAGGGGTTGACTGGCGGGTACTTTTTTGCTAATTCCCTCTAATTCTTCCTTTAATTTCTGGATTGCTTCAAAGTTTTTACCCTCAATAATTTGCGGTTGACCGATACCGCCGACGAAGACTTTGAGTTTTTGTTCTAGCGCTTGAGGTGCAAAAAGTGTGAGTTGCGGGGAAATGGCGATCGCATATTTGTCTTGTACTAAATATTTCTCTGATTTTTCATCATAAAGCACAGTCATGGGGATGTTGCGCAAATCGCCATCCAGTACAAATACTAAGGTTTCAATTTGACTATTTTTGTCGAGTTCTGGTTTCAGCGGTTCGATCAACCATTGGTAGACTTTTTTGGCTTCGGCTATTACTTCAGGATTATTTCCTTGTTCTCGCAAGTTGTTGCGGAGTTTTTGCAGAGTAGTTTCTACAGTTTTTCGAGGTACGCGAGTTTCGCGATATGTCAGCGGATTTCCCGGCACTTGAAAGATAATTGCTATTTTGTCTTCTAAGATAATTGGATAGATTAGCATAGCTTGAGGGTCGGATATTTTATTGATGGCAATAGTAGGAGATAAATTGCATCGCAAAAAGTTAGCGATTTCTGCTAGTTGGAGTGCATCTATTTGTTGAATAGCCTGTTCTAAATTTGCTGGATTTGGTTGAGTATTTCCCTCAGTTGTCACGAGTAAATCTACGAGTTCGCGGTAGACTGGTTCGGCATTGTCTCGGAAGGAAAACTGCACGTCTGGATTGACGGCAATTAAATCTTTGCGTAAAGATTGGAGGGTTTGAACTGATGCTTGATAAGCTGCGATCGCACTTTTTTTGTCTCCCTCATTTTTCACTATCAATCTGCCTAATTGCCACTGCCACCGATAGGCAATATCTGCCGCCTGGATCGACTGTGCAATGCCTAAAGCGACCGTAGTTAATTGTTTGGCTTCCGATATTTGTCCGGTGACTTCGTACAATTCGCCGAGACTGCCTTTGGCATAGGATTCGGCTCGCAAATTGCCTAATTTTGTAGCATCATTTGCTGCGGATGCCAAGAGTTTTGCAACATAAATTAATTCGGGGTTTGCTACGGTTTTACTTTTGGCTGCGAAAGCACAGTGTTTGACTGCGGGCGGTAAAGGTAGTAAAATTTGATCGATGTGCGATCGCTCCATTGTTTGCACTTTCAAACAAGTCAGACTTTCGGCAAAATCAATGCGAGCATAGATGGATTCAGTAGTGACGGGCAAATTGTCAACAGTTGACTTGATTTCTTGCCACAAGTTGCCGATATCTGAGTCGGGTTGAGTTTCCACAAGCAGGCTCAGTTTATTTAATTTAGCTTGCAACTGTTCGGTTTGGGCAGAAAGGGCGATCGCCCTTTCGTAAAATTCTAAAGCTTTGGCATAATTAACCCTAGCATCCTTGCGGATATCTTCTTGTCGCTTGCCGATCGCTCGCTGGACATTTCCTAAACTCAGATAAGCGGCGCTGACAGCTCTATTTAACTGCAAGTTTTGGGCGATTGCTAAACTGCGGCTTAACATAATTTCCGAAGTTTTCAAAGCACCAGTCACCCGCAGCACATCGCCTAAAGTTATCAATCCCGATGCGGTGATTTCGGTGTTCGGCAATTTTTCAATAGTTGCTTTTTCGGTGGGAGATAGTTGATTATCAATTAAGGTTTGGCAGTTGAAGTTAGCAAGTTCTAAAACAGGGAGCAAACTGTTGCAAGCTTGGCGGTAAAGTCCGGCTGACTGGAGATTTTGGGCGGCGGTGAGTTGGGTGTTGGTTTTGGGGGCGATCGAGCTAGCCGTTTGAGCTGAAAGA
>JBDTEI010000419.1:0-4951 GCA_039922675.1 Microcoleus sp. | reverse complement strand
CTTCTTCGCCGAATCCGACGACATCGGCGACAAATTTTCTCCCGTCTGACAGAATTATATTCACGGTAGTGCCTGCTGAAACAACGTGGGCGTTGGTTAACACCATGCCGTCGGGGCTGATAATTGTGCCGCTGCCGCTAGATTTAGCTGTATCGACAGTAACAACCGCCGGACTGGCTTTTTCGTAAATCCGAATATTCGTTTGTTCCTCGGCATTTTGGGCGATCGCACCTGGGGAATACACAGAGTTAAATTCCGTTAAATTTGCCTCCGCCCGCCCGGGGGGCGCCTTAACAACCGCAGCAGCGCTGGCTGCAACCCCAACTGTTAAAATTCCTAATACCGCTAAACTTAGAAGTTTGAAATTCATGATCGTGAATTAGTATTTTTTAACTATCACCAGGTAGCAGTTAGGTTTTGGGGCTAACTGCTAACTACGGCCTGTAATTATTTTAGAACTTGCCGAAGGTAATGAAGAATTTAAACTTGAGATTGCTTCAAGATTTCGCCTGCGGCTGGGTTTTGGGGGAATTGGTCGATCTCTTGGGCCAGAGTTTTGTTGGCAAACTAGGATGATCCAGCAGTTTCGGCAATTCTGGAATCCAGGGGGCGATCGACGATACACTTAACATTAGCGTTTCGCACCAAAGCATCTTCATCCCCGTAAAAAAAGGACAGCAAAGCAAAACGCTGCCCGCTAATCATCCGCGTCGCTTCGTGCAGCAAAGAACACGAAAAAATAATCGCCGTGCCAGAATCGCCTTTATAACCGTGCGGCGCATACTCCGGGAACCGCAAAAATCCCCCCCTATACTCCCCCACATTCAAGTTCAGCGTCATCGCAAACCTTCGGTGCAGCGTACCTTGGCTAGTATTGTCGCGGTGCGCCTGAAAATAACCCCCGCTTTGGGCATCGTAACAAGCTATTAAATACCGTTCAAACCGAGTAATTTTGAACTGGAAAGCTTTTTCTACTTCCGGTATCACCCGGCGCAGAATAATCGTATTCAATTGTCGCAGCAAATGCTCGTCTTTAATATAAAAATCTCGGCGTTTCTTGAAATTATCGTCGTGAATACCAACAGTTTTTCCGTCTATTTCCCTCATAAAACCTGAGGTACTGCCACCGTCAGCGTTGTACATATCGATCAAACTGCGGCAAAATGAAGCATCAAAAACATTAGGAATTACCAACACCGGGGCGTGGCGAGTAGTAATCGGCCGCGGTTCCTCAATCTGAGTCAAAGTTTTGATGAAATGCAATACTTGTTGGGCGTGTTGGTCGCTTTCACCCATCGGTAAAATGTTAATTACCTGAAGGTTTTCGTTGAGAACAAAAGTTTGGGGTGCATAGTGAACTCTGACAACTCCATTTTGTTCGACCTCTCGGCAAACACCGTACTGCTGGCTGATTTTTTTGTCGAAGTCCCAGAAAAAAATGAATGACGGAGCAATTGTTGTCCGTCTGTTTTGTTCTTTGTCTGTGGCATCAACGCTAACTCCCAACAGCGGTACTTGCAAGCTTTGGAATTCTACTGAAAGCTCTTGAAAGCTTTTGAGGATAGCTTGGATTTGTTCAAAAGCTGCGCTGGCAAAGAAAAACAGCACGACTCGCCGCCCGCCCGCCATCGAGAAATCAAATAAGGGGTTATTGGAGGCAGCTATGGAAAACCAAGGCGCGGGATCTCCTATTTGTAGTATTGGCATATTGCTGATTTTATATTTTAGACTTGAGATTTTATATTTTAGACTATTGTACTTTGGGTTAGTTCCAGAGGTTGTATTTTCTGCGATCGCACAGGTTTGTATTGATGACCTTATTCCGCCACAATCATAACAGGTTTGATCGTTAGGACTTTAGTCCGCAATCAGAAGGACTAAAGTCCTAACCACGAAAATGATCAGGATTATTTTATAGGAATATTATTAAATATATTTAAAGAGTTTTTTTATTAGCTTTTATTGGTGTTTTACTTCAGTGATATGACTTTTAAATCTTATTTTATCGTTATTTAAACATTATTATATGGTCTGAAAATAAGTAGATGGGCATCAATAAACGCAACTTGATTTTTTGTCTTGCTGCCGCGAGAAATGTTGAGTTTTACCCACCTACTTATAGCGGTTCTCAAAAAGTGAGGATAGCCCTATGCCCTATGCCCTATGCCCTATGCCCTATGCCCTATGCCGGATAGTACCTCATCTTTCTGAGAAAGGCTATATGTTTGCCTATTTGTCGAAACTGGGGGAATTATCCGGTTGGTCTTCCGGGTATTCTACTGGTCGATACTCCACGTAGTCTGACGGCGGTGCTTCTACGTCGCGGTTGCTGGGGCGAGACCTCGATGCTTCTGCTGGACGGGTTTTTTTTGTTCTCGGTGGCGCGTCAGAACTGCGGTTTTCCGAAGTTGGGGGGCGGTTGCTGCGGCTGCGGGCCGGTCTTTCTTCGGGGTTGTCTGAAACGTCCCAATTGTCAGACCCTTGGGCTGGCGGGGCTTCTGGGCGGGAGGGACGTTTGCGCGAGGACGATCGATCGATCGACTCCCTGGATGTGTTAGTGCTGCCGTTGCGATTCGAGGGACGGCGGCGGGGCTCATCATCGTAGGCTTCCCGCGAGGAACGGTTGTCTTGGCTGCCTCTAATCCGGGGACGCTGCGGGTAGTCTTCCTCTGGTTCTAGCTGGTCGATGTCGCTATCGTAGCCGTCGTAAGCGTAGGCGTTGCTGACTGGTCGTTCTTCATCTACGTATTGGGCGCGACTTTTGGCTTGGGCTGTGGTAGCCCCCCGCAGTTTGATGCTTTCGGCTGCAAAAAATATGGCGGAACCTGCTAGCAGAAATTGACCGAATGCCAGAATTGGGTCAAGCCGCCATCCTTGAAACAACAGAATACCGCCACAGAGCAAGCCGACTGCTGCAAAAAAAATATCGTGGTCTCGGGCTAGTTTGGGACGCCACGATCGCAGAAAGTACAGTCCTGCCCCTGCTACTGCTAGGATGATCCCTAACAGGCTGCTCAAGTTCAATCCTAAATTGACCATTAGCCTCTCTCCTATGTCTTTCCTATGTTAGCGAGTTAGATTTTACATCTATCATTAAGTCTGCGAGCCCGACTGTGCTTTCAAAGGGCAGCGTCCGGCCAGGCTTTTAGCTTGGTTCGGGAACCATATAATAATGAGTTTAACGGGAAAAAACCTCAGCGAAAGCAGTCAAACGAAGGTTTTGCCTTCACAGTTGCTGGTAGCCGAGGTTTCGCAAGCCGGGAAAGGCCCGACGTGCAGCCCAAAATTGACTCGCGCGCCGGACACAGAAACCCGCAGACTTTTTAGGTGCGCTTGATTTTGTCTTTTTGGCTGATAAAGATCAGGGCGATGGTTGCTGGAATCACTACTAACGCCACGCCCACCAACAGGCTGTACAGAAAATTCGCGAGTGAAGGAGTCATAGATTCAAAACCTTTGTTACAACAATTTGATTTTTATTAATTTTATCAGCACTCCGTTCTCAGAGCGAAGTTCAGCAACGGATGTTGCAATGGATGTTGGCGATGTAACGGATAGAGGGAAGAAGCAATATTTTCCCCCTCCAAAACTCGAACCCTGGCAGCCTCTAACCCTTGAACCCTCTCCATTCCAAGGTCTAAGGCCGGGAAAATTATGCTTGTCTTGTTCGATCGCACCTACGAAACGGTTAGAATTATGAGGCGCTGACTTAACAAAACTTAAGATTTCGAGATAAGACCCATGACTGGTATTACCGTTGCAAGTTGGATTCTGGGCTCTGTCCTAGTGTTGATGACTTTGCTATTTATTTTTCGGATCGTCCTGACTTGGTATCCCGAGGTGAATCTGAGTAGGCTACCGTTGAGTCTGATTGCTTGGCCGACGGAACCGTTTTTAGCCCTAACTAGAAAGATTGTACCGCCGATCGGCGGAGTGGACATTACGCCGATTATTTGGGTCGGTATCTGTAGCTTGCTGCGGGAAATGATGCTCGGTCAGCAAGGCATCCTGACGATGATGATGTAAGAGTCAGTGGGCATGGGGCATGGGGCATGGGGCATGGGGCATGGGGCATTAGTAGAGGCTTATTTCCAGTTGGCGATCGCACTGGCTACTGCTAGAAACCGGGTTTTTGACCAAATCTGCGGGTTCAAACCCATCTTTTCGAGAAAAAACCCGGTTTCTGGACATCCGTGCGTCCAAGACTAAACTAATGAGTCATGACTCATGACTCATGACTCATGACTCATGACTACTAACTATTTTGATTCATAAACTGTTCGACAAAGTTGGTATAAACCTCGCCACTGAGAAATTCGGGGCTATCCAGGATTTTTTGGTGGAAGCTGAGGGTAGTGGGGACGCCGGTGATGGCGCATTCCCGCAATGCCCGTTTCATCCTGCGGATGGCTGTCGGTCGATCGCGCCCCCATACAATTACTTTACCGATTAAAGAATCATAGTAAGCCGGTATTTCGTAATCGGTGTAAACGTGAGAATCCATCCGCACGCCGGGGCCGCCAGGAGGCAAATAACCGCTGATGATGCCGGGGTGAGGCCGGAAATTGCGATCGGGATCTTCAGCATTGATCCGGCACTCAATGGCGTGGCCGCTGAGAATTACTTGATTTTGCTTGATTTGCAGTTTTTCGCCTTGGGCGATGCGAATTTGTTCGGCAATCAAATCCAGGCCTGTAATCATCTCCGTGACTGGATGTTCAACTTGGATGCGCGTGTTCATTTCCATGAAGTAGAACTTGCCCGATTTGTCAAGCAAAAATTCCACAGTGCCGGCACCAGTGTAGTTGATAGATTTGGCAGCGGCGACAGCGGCATGACCCATTTGATCTCGGAGTTTCTGCGTCAGGGCTGGACTCGGCGCTTCTTCCAGGAGTTTTTGATGTCGGCGCTGAATCGAACAGTCTCTCTCGCCGAGGTGGATCACGTTACC
>JBDTEI010000418.1:0-10393 GCA_039922675.1 Microcoleus sp. | reverse complement strand
GCACCGATTGCGGAAAGACCCGCTCGAATCAATAGATTCTGGCTATAAAGTGACTAAAGTGTTCGATCGAGTATTCGGCCTAGAAACAACCGAGGGTTAGAGCGTCGATGGCCAAGAGCAGTATCTTCACAAATGGAACCTCTGCGAGTCGGCTTTAAATTCTGATAAACCCGATCAACTGTTCCCCTCTTGGCCATAGGCTTGCCAAGCCAAATCCACCAAACCGTTAACAATCGCCACAGCCACCACCGCCGAACCCTTGCGCCCCTCAATCCGAATATGAGGAACCATCGAATCGTGCAGTCGCGACTTAGCCACGTCAACCCCGACAAACCCAGAAGGTGTTCCAATCACCAAAGCCGGCCGAATTTCCTCAGTTTCAATCAAATCTACGAGCGCCGACAAAGAAGTTTGAGCCTCGCCAACCACAAAAATCCCCTCAGGATAGCGCCTTGCCAAAGTTTCAATCCCCCAAGCAGCGCGCGTCCGTTCCTTTTGAGGGCGTGTCAAAGCCTCCATCGAACAGTAAACCGGATTCGCAAAGGTACTTTGGATCAGCGGCGTAATGCCCACCTGCACCATCGGGACATCTACCACGATCGTAGTTCGAGCAGCCAAAGCAGCCGCCCCGGCTTGCAAAGCCTGATCGGAAAAACTAATTAAAGACTTGTACTCAAAATCAGCAGTCGCATAAATCACACGGCGGACTATTTCGTACTCCGCCGCAGAAAAACTGTGGTCGCCAATTTCGTTATCAATTAATCCCAGACTCTGGGCATCGCTTACGTGCCATTCCATTTGTTGGATAGCTGTCGCCTGTGAATTGTCAGGTATTAGCTTACCAGCTTTTAGTCATAACAGAAGGAAGAAGGAAGAAGGAAGAAGGAAGAAGGGAAGACGGAAGACGGAAGAAGCAGTCTAATCTAGGGTTTCAGAAATGACCCAGGGTGTCTAGAAACCGGGTTTTTCACAACAATACTTGATTGCAGCCCGCAGATTCTCGTAAAAAATCAGCTTTCTAAGAGTCGCCACCCGATCGCGAACTAAACCTAAACAGCCAGCCCTGACAACTGCCAACAGCCAACTGTCAACTGCCAACTGCCAACTGCTAACTGCCAACTGCCAACTGCTAACTGTCAACTGTCAACTGTCAACTGTCAACTGACTCCTAAAAAACTAACTTTCCTCCGAAGGAGACTTGCCCAAAACCGGAGTCAGGAATGCCACCAAAGCCCCGATCGCAAAACCGGCCACATTTCGAGCCAAAGGCAACCACTCAGAAGTCCGAGTCACCACCGGCCCAATTCCGAAAGCCAGAAACAGAATGCCCCACAGCGGCGAAAAAATCAGCGCCCACTGCCAAGCCACACCCTGTCCCGGTTTCCGTGGATGAGCCGCAAACCCGCAGATCACGCCGCCAACGATCGAACTAATTAACGTCAGCACCCACTGTTCCTTCGGCAAACCGGGAACCACGCGGCACCCGCCCTGACGCAAACAGCCTTCTATCGATTCCAAAGATTCAATGATCGATCGATCTTCCCCATTGTCCCGCACAAAAAATTGATTACCGTAGCGGGTTTGAAGTTCCACCCAAAAAGTACGCGGCAGCAGCGGATACAGCGAGTCGCCGACATTAAAATTGAGCAAATTGCCACCGCGGGGGTCAGCAACTAGCAACACGCTCTTGCTATCTAGGCCCCAATAACTTTTGACAGCCAAACCGGGCGTGCGATCGTATTGAGTCAGCACTCGCAGCTTCCAGCCAGTTTCGGCTTCAAAGGCATTTAATTTTTTTGCCAAATCCTCTTCTTCAATATCCGTAAGGGCTTTAGCTAAATCAATGATCGGCGTCTGAACTTGGGGTAACAAATCGGGATTGTTGAAAGCATGGGCCGCAGGTGCGATCGCCCACACCGACAAAGCCAGAAAAAAGGCAGCAGCAGAGGCTAGAAATTTGCGCGGGAAAAGCTGTGACATAGGAAATTCTAATTCGGGTCTTAATTGTGAATGTTAGGTGGCGGTCTTAACCAGAGGATAAGATAAAACTCATTTTTCTTTACAATTGTTTACTTTACAGGAAGCTGAGAGCAAGGGGAAGGGGGAAATAGTTTTGATACCAAACCCAGGCTTGAATATTCATTGATTTCTTAGTCCGCGCACCATCCGGACATCGTTTGTGTAGGCCTGGTTTCAACCGCCGACTCTCTCTTCGTTTGAATCTGACTCTCTCTCTTAGTCCGCGCACCATCCGGACATCGTTTGTGTAGGCCTGGTTTCAACCGCCGACTCTCTCTCACCAATTACCGATTCCCCATTACCGATGCCCTAATGAGATTTTGCCGCCACCCCGTCACAGAGACGCCGATCGCGATCGCTCACATTAGGATTAGTTCTCAGATAATCCCCCACCCAATCGCAGCCCCTCACCAGCAAATCATCAAGATCCAAATTCCACAAAATAACCCGATTATCCTTGCTAGCAGAAGCCAGAACCTTCCCATCCGGGCTAAAACTCACACTCATCACACTATCCTTATGACCAGTCAAAGTTTTCAGCAAAGTCCCGCTGCGGCTCCACAGCTTCACCTTATGATCGTAACTGCCCGAAGCAACCAACAAACCGTCCGGGCTAAAACTCACGCTAGTCACGCTGTCGCTAGAACCCTTCAGCAGCGTCGCCACCAAAGTCCCGTCCACCTTCCACAGCTTCACCGAATTGTCGTAACCAGCCGAAGCCAACATTTTGCTATCAGGGCTAAAAGCAACCCCCAACACAAAACTATTGTGAGCCCCTTCAAAAGTCCTCAGCAAACCACCATCCCGATTCCACACTTTGACAGTACCGTCATCGCTTGCAGAAGCCAGCATTTGTCCGTCAGGACTGAATGTCACCCCAGTCACCCAGCCTTTGTGTCCCGTCAAAGTCTTAATCAACCTGCCGTGTCTCGTCCAGAGTTTCACAGTTTTGTCCTTGCTCCCGGAAGCGATAATCTCGCTGTCGGGGCTAAAACTCACGCTCATCACGCTGTCGGTGTGCCCTTTGAGAGTGAACAGCACAGAAGGCGAACACGGGAATAGCGGCGCCGAAGGACAAGGGAGACTGCTCATCCCCTCTTTGTTCAGACTCCAGACTTTCACCGTTTTGTCATAACTCCCAGAAGCCAGTAGCTGGCCGTCGGGACTGAAACTGACGCTGGCGACTCTCTCAGTGTGTCCTTCCAAGGTTTCCAGCAAAACTCCCGTGCGGCTCCAGAGTTTGATAGTTTTGTCCGTAGAAGCAGAAGCCAGCTTTTGGCCGTCGGGGCTGAAAGTAACGCTTTGTACTCGGTTTTGGTGTCCGTCGAGGGTTTTGAGTGGCACATCATCGAGCCGCCACAGCCTGACAGTTTTATCAAAACTTGCCGAAGCCAGCGTTTTGCCATCCGGGCTAAAACTTACCTGAGTAACTCGATCGGCGTGTCCCTCAAAAGTTCTCAGCAAACGACTGTCCGGTTTAATATTGCTAGCATCGGTGGGACGTTTTTCACCAACATTAGCCAGACTCCAGAGTTTGACAGTTGTGTCTGCACTTCCAGAAGCCAGTGTTTGTCCGTCGGGGGAGAAACTAACCCCAAATACCCACTTGCTGTGTCCCCGCAAAGTTGCTAGCAGTTCGCCGTTAGCCTGTGTTGATTTTTTTTGGGTTCCTGGGTGTGTTAGTGCAGCGATGTTCCAGATTTTCACCGTCGTATCTTCACCGGCACTGGCAAGCAGTCTACCGTCGGGGGAGAAACTGACGGTGTAAACTTTTGAGGGTTTTCTGTTTTCGCTGTGCCACAGAGTCGCGATTAATTTGCCGTCAGAACTCCACAGTTTCACAGTACCGTCATCGCTCGCCACAGCCATGATTTTACCGTCACGGCTGAAGCTGAGCCAATTTATTGGAGCTTGTTGCTCGATCGTTCGCAGCAGCGTACCGTCGGTTTTCCAAATTTTGATAGTTTTGTCTGTAGATGCACTGGCGATCGTTTGGCCATCCGGGCTATAAGCAACGGTGGTAACGCTGTTAGTGTGACCTGTTAAAGTTGCGAGCAAAGTGCCATCAGTTTTCCAAATTTTGACAGTTTTATCTAAACTTGCCGAGGCGATCGTTTTATTGTCTGGACTGAACGCGACACAGGCGACGCTGTTAGTATGGCCTTTGAAAGTTGCCAACAAACTGCCGTCGCGCCGCCAAAGTTTCACGGTTTTATCTACGCTGGCAGAAGCTATTGTTTTACCATCTGGACTGAAACTCAGACCCCAAACTACGTCACCGTGTCCCTCCAAGCGGTTGCGTTCTTTGACACCATAAACTGCCTGCTGGAGGGCAGCAGAAATCAGAATTTCGGTGTCCTTGAGAGTGTGCATTTCTTGGGAGTGTTCGATCTGTCTCCACTGTTTACCTGCTCTCAAACTTTCCATGATGGCGTCAAATTTGTTGTTTGAGAAATAAAGGGCTTCAGAAGCTGCGGTGAGGGTACTGATTTCAGCTCGCTGAGTTTGAGCTACAGCTAGTTGTTTTTGACCGACTGCCCGCCACCAAAAGTTTACGGCGGCGATGGTCGAACTGGTTAGCAGCAGTACACCGATCACTGCTACTCCCAGCAGTTGTTTGAGAAAATTATTGGCTCGGTAGAGCTGTGCTTGACTCATCTTTTTGTCGGCTTCTGCTTTGTGCAGTCTCGCTTCTAAGCCGAATCTTTGGCGGATCGGCCGCACTAAATAGTCGTGTACCAATTGATAGCGGTCTTCGGGAGCTTCCCGCAGCAGAAATAGCAAACCGTGACCGACTAAAATATCTAAAATTAAGTCGAGGTTGTCGATTTTATTTTGTCCGCTTTCGGGGTCTTTTGCGAACTGTAGCTTTAGGGGAATTCGGCTGATGCTGCCGATCGCCAACAATTCATTTTCACCTGCATCTGCTGGCTGCTGGCCTGTAACTAATGATAGTTCGTGTTTGGTCTTAATCAGCCGCACGCCTCTTTCATCTGTCAGGGAAAACAAGATTTTCCAAGCTGCATCTTCGTTCACCGGGCCGCAGTCTGAGATGACTCCTTCGAGCGATCGCTTGACTAATTCTGCTTTGGGATTGTCGCCCAATTGCTGGTATTGTGCTAGACTAGCAATCCCTTCTTCTTGCAGTTGCGCTCCTACTACCTGCAATTCGATCGGTCGCACTTCTTGCAGTTCGTCTGCTAAATCTTTGACGAAGGCTTCGATCAGTGCCGGCTCTAAATAATATTGGGCTCGTTCTGTTAAGTGTCCGATCACGGCTCGCGCATCTTTCATCGAAAAACTTCGCAGTTGGTAGCGAATACCTTTGTCGAGAATATTATTGTTAATGGCGTCGAGGTCGGGGAAGCGATCGCAGTCCAGCAAATAGTGCAAGTAATCTTCGCGCAGACACAAAATTATTTTGACATAAGGCAGGTTCAAAAACAAGCGCAAAAAGTTATAAAAAAGTTGTCTTTGTGCTACTGAAGTCGAAACAAAGAAAAACTCTTCAAATTGATCGAAAATCAGCACGGTCAACAAATTATTTTCCGCATTTTCGCGCAATTGCTCTATAATGAAAGAAGAAGTTTCTGAGCTGTGACCGGGGATAACCGAGCAACTTCTTTTGTGGATTTCCTGTACTCCTTTGGCGATTAATTTCCTTTCCTCTTCGGCTTGTTTGTCGTACAGCGCGCCGTTCAAAGCATTTTCTAATTCCACCAGCCAGTCGGTGTAAACTTTGACGACTACGGGCAAGGTGTCGCGCGCGCCCGGAGTAATATTTTTCAAAGCAGGTACTAAGCCGGCGTTGACTAGAGAACTTTTCCCGACTCCGCTGGGCCCGTGAATAATAGTTAATTTATGGTCGTCCCTGCTAATTCTTTCGAGCAATCTATTGATATCTTTTTGGCGGGAGTAAGCTGTCATTTCCGCTGCGATCGCGGCTTGATTTTGAGCTGACGGGCTCGAAGGATTGACGGCTTGTCGCTGCTGCTGCAACTGACTGGCTCCGATAAAAGCTCTAAATCCGTATTGATATTCGATCGATCGCTGGGTCTTTTTAATCCGAAAAGCTTTCAGATACTCTCCCTGCTCGAAATAAACCGCTTGCAGTTCGGTCAAAATATCAATGTAAAGGCGGGGGTCGTACTTCGGCTCGCTTTGAGCTTGAGCCAACTCCAAAGAATGCACCGCCTCTTCCCACTGGCCTAGGTGTCGCAAACTTTGGGCCAACAGTAAAAGATACGAACTGCGATCGGATTTGGGATGTTGAATTTTAGATCTGGGATCGTTACTTGACTCGTTAGTACCCACAAATTCTGGATAATTTCCCTCAAACCCCAATCTCAAATCTTCAATCAGCAATCTCAAATCGTTAGGCGTTTGATCCAAAATCGCCAAAGCCAATTCGGCTAGCTGGCGGGCTTGACTCCACCTCGACTGTTGCAGGGCAACTTCCGCCAAAAACCCGTAATCTTGAGCTAGTTGGCTGGGAGTACCGTAAGTGAAGTGCAACTGCAAAGAATTTTCAGCTAATGCTTGCAACTCTCCCCAAGCTTTCAGGCGTTGCAGCACTTGTCCTAGGTGTGCTGTCACCTCAGCGACTAATTCGGGGCGCGAAGCCAGAGAAAAAGCGTTTCTAGATTGTTCCAGGCTAATCCAAGCTTGTTCCCAGTGGTGGCGGTTGGCTACCGGATTTCTGGCTGCTTGCAGGCGGTGACACAAAGCGATGTGAAACAGCACTATCCCTTCTCTCTCTAAAAATAAGATGTTGGGGACAGGATTCAATAAGGATGAGGGGAGGGTTTGTCGGTTTTCGGACTGTTCCCAGTTAGCGAGTTCCCAGTTGCCGGTTTGCTGCTGCCAAAATATTAAACTTTCTTGGTAATGAATCAAGGCTGTTTCGGTTTGGTCGCTGACATAGTAATCTCGACCGAGAACGAATTGCAGGCTGGCTTTGAGGGCTGGTTCTAGTTCTTGACCGCGATTTTTTAAATCTCTTAAAGCTAATTCTAGTTCTCGGCGCGACAAAGAGCCGATCGCCAAATCGAGGGTATTGCCGGGACTCAAGGGCGAATAGGAGTTAACCTCTGATTTTCGCGTGTTTTGGGGTTGAGAGGTAAAGCTGAAAAAGCGTTCTCCGGGGCTAATTTTGCCCTCCACCCGTGCGCGTTGTTCCCAGTCGGTTTCGCGGGTTGCAAAACTAGCGAGGGTGCTGGCGGTGCTGCTGCCCAATTCTCGATCGAGTTCGCCTACTTTAAATATCGTATCGGCTCGCGCAGTCAGGAAATGAATTAATTCATCAACGGCTAGTTCAAATTTAATTGTGGCGGCGGCCCAACTTTTGAAATCCGGGGCGAGACGAATCATTTTGGTAACAATATCATCTGTTACCCACAGGATCACCGGACAGGTAAAGTTTTTGCGAAATTCGTCTCGCACTTGATTGGTCGAGGCCATCAGTTCGTCGATCGCCACTACTGTTTCTAAACCGAATACCATCAAAGCCGAGGCGGAACCGACAGCCGAAAACTCGATCGGGAAAGTGTTTGCCTGCAATGTAGTGTAGAGGGTTTTGACTCCTGCTGGCAGGACGATATCTTGAATTGGCACTGCGGACATTTCTCGCAGGCGCTGCGCTATTTGCTGCCGCAAATGTTCGTAGTTGCAGCGCACTAAAATTAGCGAAAATTGCTGCTGAGACATAGCAATGGATCGTACCAGAGTTTTGAGCGATCGCTCGTTGTAGCTGGCAGTTTGTTGTTGTTTAAGCAGATCAGTCATGCGTGCACCCCTTTTGCTGAAATCAATTACCTAACGATCGCCGTTCGTGACTGAAACCGTATCTACTTAGAGATGCTCGTTCCTGTCTGGCGCTTTATATCTGTAGGAATACGTAGTTTTTCGTACTTGTTCTATGAAAACTTACACATTCTTTATGTTCAATCTAAACACATCATACATCTGTATCTCTGAGAATGCGAAACTTGACAGTAAAAATTCAAGTTAGCTTAACTTGATTTTTCTCGGCTACAGATAAACTACGACATACCGTAAATATCCTCCTCAATTTATGAACAATACCGACGACTAGCTATTAGCAAACAACTCCGGTCTATCTGTAGCACTAACTCAGAAATAAAACCTATAAAAATTGTAGTGCGCGATGGGATTAGTTGCGACCAAGAGTAACAGATAAAAATAGATATAGGGGGTCTAGCCTTGCAGATATGAGAGTAGAGATTGGAGAAAGTCCTTGGTGGTGGTAATTTTTTTTTGGTCATCAAAGTCGCGACGCGCACCCAGCAGCCAACAAAAAATAGCCAGTGGTAAAAACCGCTGACTGGGTGCTTTATTCGATTGCAAAAGTTGGGAGTTTTGAACGGTGAATGAGAAGTTAAAAACTTGATAGATCCCTCGCGGGGGAGGGCTTGGAGATTGGGGAAACAATCTCCAAAATCCCAACTATGTTTGGCGGGCGCGCTCCTGCCATTCTTGATATTTTCTGGTTTCTGCTAAAGCTGGATTGATGCCAAACCACCGACCTTCTAGATCGCGGTATTCAAAGACAAACATACTTCGCAACAAGATTTGAGATTCTTCTTCGCCGGTTACACTTTGTCGGTTGACGACTTGAAACAGCAGTTCCCATTCTGTGTCATTAATAGCTCCGAGAAGATCGTCGCGGTATTCTTGAATGACGCCTTCGAGACATTCGCGAGAGAAGGGGGGGTCTTCGTGCTGCAAACAGCTATACAAAAGCATCAGTAGATTGCGAACGTGACCGCCGCTAATCCGGCAGAGCCTGTCTAAAGTTTCGGGACAATCAAAGACTTTGGAAATCAAATCGATGCGTTGAAGGGGAGCAACTGTGGGGAAAGCTCTAGCCAATACGAGCTGCCGCAACAGTGCCATTCCTTCTTGGTGGTCGTCGCCCGATCGCATTTGCACCGGTACCATCGGCATTACCTTGGGTTTGACTCCAAATCGACTGGCGAGGCGGCCGAAGTCGTTGGAAAAAATCAAAGTCAGGGGAATCGTGTAGACGACGTGGCAATTGAGTTTTTTCAATTGTTCGCCGCGGTCTAAAAACAGGTATTCTGGCTGGGTGCGTCCGCTGGGTTTGAGGGAGGCGTCGAGGCGATCGAGGTTGTCAACGATGACTGCGAGTCCTTTTTTGCCTTTGTGCTTGAGTTCGGCATTTGCTCTGTCGAGGAGTTCTTCGTTGATCGACTGCAAGATGCTGTTGGTGCGGGGTTCGAGATATTGCCTGAGTTGCGATCGCAGTTTGGGAGAGTCTTTAGTTTTAGCAGTAACTCTAGCAATGCCAACAGATAACTCCGCTTCTGCTGACAAATCGATCGGAGTCTGCAAAAATTCTGCCACTTCTGCAAACAAATTAGAAAAATAGCTCGGTCTGAGTTTGATTTTGGCCGATTCCATAGTTTCGCTGACTTGGCGCGCAATGCTCAGCAAAATATCGCTGATGTCTACATCCCCCATGTCTAAGTCTTGGGAAGACTCGAAGTAGACGACGCAAAAACCCTCTTGCTCGAGTTCAGCTTTTAGTCGAAACAATTCGGTAGATTTGCCGCAGCCGATGTGTCCTGTAAATAGCTGACAGGTTGGCTCGTCGGGGGAGATCCGGGTAATTGTTCGCTGTAAAGATTCAATGATTTTGCCACCGCGTACGGAACCAAAATCAATGTAGTATTGATAATCTCCAGGGTCTCCCGCGACGAGGGTCTTGCTCGGGTTGCAGGCTTTATAGAATCTGTCTAATTCGAGTGGGATCACAATTGAAGCCGAATAAAAGTTAAAAAGTTAATCGAAAGTCTAAACTTTCTTTTGTTGAGTTTAGTTTGATTTGTCACCCTTTGCCCTGTGGGGTAATGCCCTAAATACCCAAACAACCTTTATCTGCTAATCAACTTTCCCGGCGCGGGAATTGGGAATTTTTAATTATAATTTTTTAATTACCTAGCTGGATACGTAATTTTACTGATATTGGCGCTGCTTCTGGGTAATTTTGCGGGGATCTGGTTAAATGGTAGGGGAGAAAGGGTCTGGGGTGCGCGAGATAAAACAGTTTTGAATTTGTGCTAATCCTTAATTACTAAATTGTCAAAAGGTAGATGGCTAGTTTTGGAGCGGTTTCTCAAACAGAGTTAGGGCGCAGGCGCCAAGAGTTGCGGCGGCTTCGTCGCGATCGATTGGTGGCTGTAGTCTGGCAAACGGTGGCTGTGAGCGCGATGACCTCATTTTTGCTGTGGTGGATTTCACAGCCGGCTTGGTTGATTGCCCGATCGGAACAAGTGAAGGTGGAGGGCAATCAGTGGCTGTCGGACAAGGCGGTGCGCTCTTTGGTGCCGCT
>JBDTEI010000417.1:0-7140 GCA_039922675.1 Microcoleus sp. | reverse complement strand
TTTTTGCTTTGTTAGAGCAGCAAATGATTAAAGCCGGTTTAAAAAATGTCGGCATTTCTAATAAGGAAACCCGGAAGCGCGGCAGTATTGCTTGAATTAAAAATAAGAGTTTAAAATGTTATATGCCTCTAGAATTAATCATCTTAATTGCTTCCTTACTTGTTTCTTTTCAGGTATTTAATTGGGCTTTTAAAGTGTTGAAAGCCAGCGTAGGCACAGCGATTGCTCTAGCAGCAATTGTGCTGGCCATGCAATTATTGTTTGGCATCGGGCCAAATCAGCTTTTTCAACATATAACTCACCTGCCAGAAACCCTGTCAAAAATATTTTTTGGCAAGTGAACTGATTTTAGATTTTAGAT
Organism: Microcoleus sp.; assembly: GCA_039922675.1. Taxonomy (GTDB): domain Bacteria; phylum Cyanobacteriota; class Cyanobacteriia; order Cyanobacteriales; family Microcoleaceae; genus Microcoleus. The sequence goes on along the minus strand of JBDTEI010000417.1, from coordinate 6,779 downwards.
TTTAGATGTCCGATTTATTCTCTCATCTAAAATCTAAAACCGCAAATCTGCCAAGTTTAGGAAAAATATTCCTTTCTCCTTACTTCCTTCGGTCAACTGTCAACTGTCAACTGTCAACTGTCAACTGTCAACTGTCTAACTTCCCAGCATTTGCAACTTGTACAAACTGGCATACAAACCTTCTTGTTGCAACAATTCTTCGTGGCTGCCAGACTCTACTAACTGCCCGCGTTTGAGTACCAAAATACGATCAACATTTCGGATAGTCGAGAGCCTGTGGGCAATGATTATAGCAGTTCTGTCCACCATCAAACGCTCTAGAGCCTCTTGAATCAAAGCTTCCGTCCCCACATCCAAACTAGCAGTTGCCTCGTCTAGAACTAAAATACTGGGATTGCGAATCGCCGCGCGAGCAAACGCTAACAACTGCTTTTGTCCCCCCGAAAGATTCGTGCCCCGTTCCCGCAATTGCGTATCATAACCTTGGGGCAAATCTTCAATTAAACGAGCAACATTCGTCTTTTCTGCTGCTGCTTGAATTTCCTCCATTGAGTAACTTTCTCCCAGGCTAATATTGCTCTTCACATCGCCCGCAAATAGAAAGCCATCTTGAATAATCACGCCGACGTGTCTGCGCAATTCCGCTTGAGGCAAATCGCGAATATCCACACCATCGATCAGAATGCGTCCTCGCGTCGGCTCGTAAAGGCGGCACAGGAGACGGATAATCGAACTTTTGCCCGCACCAGTGGGGCCTACTAATGCTACTTTTTCGCCGGATTTGATGGTAAAATTAAGGTCTTGCAGAACATATTCGTTTTCTTTGTAGGCAAACCACACATTGTCAAATTGGATTTCTCCCGATTCAGATTCCTTTGATTCGGCATGGGCAACTAGGGATTTTTGATTGTTAGCTGATAGGCGATATTCAGAAGTTACAGCAGTTTGATTATTGTCTGCCAATTCTTCCTCATTTGAAGATAAGTTATAGGCAAGTGCCTCTGGATGCCCTGCCATCAGCAGCGGTGAATAATATTTCCTTCTTCCCTCTTCCCTCTTCCTTCTTCCTTCTTCCTTCTTCCTCAAATCCGTTACATCCCGTACATTGATCGTTGCCGAAGTTCCTTCCTTATCCCCGCTAGTTCGATCTTGAATTTCGATCGGTTCGTTGAGAATATCGCTAATCCGTTCGACTGCGGTAAATCCTGCTTGAATCGCCGTAAATTTCTCCGCAAATTGCCGCAGCGGATCGAAGAGACGCTGAGCAAATAAAATAAATGCTGACAGAGTACCAAAGTTAAGATTACCTTGCAGAACTTTTTCGCCGCCCAGCCACAAAACGGCTCCAATTGCCACTAAAGCAATCCATTCCAATGTCGCAGATACCGCAGAGTCGTAAAAGATTGTGGTGTCAACTGCTTTGATGTAGCGTTTATTGGTGACGTTAAACAATTCTGAGTTGAATCTTTCGCGGCGGAATAGCTGCACTACGCCAATACCGGTCAGGTTTTCTTGCAGTTGGGCGTTAAGATCGGAAAGTTCTTCTCTGGTAGTATAATTTGCGATGCGATATTGATACTGGAAATAAATTATGAGGGCGGTAATTGGTACCATCATCAGCACTAACATTAAAGCCAGTTGCCACTGCATGGTAAACATGAAAATGGCAATTACTAAAATGGAAAATAAATCGCTGACAATCCCGATCGCCCCACCGGAAAATACTTCCCCCAAAGCTTCTACATCGCTGGTGAGGCGCGTCATCAATTTACCGACAGGAGTGCGATCGAAAAAGCGCACTGCTAGCGATGTGACGTGCGCAAACAAATCATTTCTAATATCAGTAGTAATAATTTGCCCTACTTTCGTGACTAAATAGCCTTGAACTGATTGCAGTACCAATCTAAATGCTATAGTCAGCATCAGCAAAACTGCCAAAATATTTAATGCCGCAGATAAAGACAATCCCCGCAAGAATTGATATGTAGGTTCCGATCGAATTACCGAAATTGCCTGTCCGATCAGAATCGGTTGAATTGCTCCTGAGACGGCTAGGGGTACTAATAGTGCGATCGAAATAATCAGCAAACGTTTGCTGCGGGTGGCGTAAGATGCCAACCTCATGAATAACCGCCAGTCTGTTTCGCGGCGGGGTTGGTTTTCGGTGTCTGCTACTGGTGAGGAAATGGTCATTTACAGGAAAACTGGTACAATACATCCAATTAATAATTGTAACAAATAGAATCAGTTAAGTTAGGCGATCTATATAATATTCGCGCGTTACCAGAATCTTCCTGGTAACACAGATCGGGAGGAAGATCGTCTGGATATCGGTTCCCAGAAAGATCCTGGGAACCAGTAACTGCGCACCTTACTGCATTTAATTTAGTCACATCACAAACTAACATTATTGTCTGCTGACAACTACGAAGTTTTTTGCAACTGTTTGTTAACCTTGATAATTTTCTTATCAAAATACTCTTTTCGGTGTCCCAATCTTTGAGCCACTTCTAACCCTTTTTGATAAGCTTCCAAAGCTTTATCGTAAGCCTGCATCTCCTGATAAACTTGACCGAGATTGTCGTAAGCACTCATCAATCCATACCAATTGTAAGCGCGTTCTTCCAGCAATAACTGCATTTTATAAATCCGCAAAGTCGGTTCCCACTGTTTTTGCGATCGATAAAGCAATGCTAATTTATCTAAAGCTTCGCTAGCTTCGGCATATTGTTGAATGGGGACGGCTAAATTGTAGGCTTCCTGATAGTATTGAGCTGCTAAATTAATTTGACCTATCGTTTGGTAATCGTTAGCGATCGCAATTTTCAGCGGTGGTATAGCGTTGGGGTTTTGCAGGTTTAGATACACAGATGCTAGTTTTTCCCGGGCTGCGATCGCCTTTAGAGGTTGTTTCGACTGATGGTAAACATAGGCTAACTGTCTCAGAGTCTCTACCTCAGTCGGAGGAGTTACAGGCTGTGGCGCTCCATTTTCCGACGTTACAGCAGAATTTGGTACAGTAGCATTAGCAGCAAATACAGCGCGGTTTTCCTGAATTAAACTTGCCAATTCCTCATACACCGGAGCCGCTTTATCGTAACTGAGCCAATTGATGTGAATAAGTGCGATCGCCTTTAAAGTCTGACCCTGAGCCAATATATCTTGATTTTGGCGCGCATTTTCGAGAATTTGTTGGTAAACTTCTACAGTCGGGCTTTTAGCGCGCACCTGCTGAAAAGCCGCAGCCAAAGGCGGGAGCAACTTAGCATTCACTGGTACTTGGGATTGGACTTGTTTGTAAATTGCTTGCAGCCGTTGGGTAATAAACTGTAATTCGATCGTTTTACCGCTACTCCAAGCCACACTTCCCACCCGACTCAAAGCAGCAATTTCCGCCGCCGGCCCCAAATACCGGCGCAGCCGCAATTCTCGGAACCAAATATCAAAAGCACCAGCCCCGTCTCCAGCTTGCAGTTTAGCCGCTGCTTCTAAGTTTAACTGTTCCAAAGCCGCTGTCAGTTCGTCCCGCTGAGTGCTACTCAAAGATTCAGTAGCGGGTTTTAGGGGATCGGGTGTGGTAATTTCTAGAGGATTAGGAGAAAATTGATCGAGGGCTGGTGGATTAGTTTGGGCGCTAGCAATAGAACCAGCACACAGCCACAAGAAAAGCAAGCACCCAATTGGCAAAGAATTTCTTATTCTCAAAATTTGGTGGCCGCGATTCGGCAGCCCTTGTCGAAACATCAAGTTTTGCATATTTACAAAACGGTATAAATTATGTCACAAAGATGGCACACAAGCAAACTGTTCAACAAGATACACCAAATAAAAGTTACCGTACTGAGCAATTGTTGGGATTTAAAGGCGTTGGGCGATCCTCTTCCAGGGCTTCGCCAACGCATTTTGCGCTTATTCAGTTTAGCCTTAATTTTATTAACAGTTTGCACAGCTTGCGCCCCGCCTCCCGCCGTTGCTAGAGACCGCTCTTTTCCTGAAATTTCCTTAGACTTTTTAGGCGAGTACGAATTACCAAAAATCAACTTTGAAGGAACACCAGTCGGCGGCTTGTCAGGAATTACCTACGACGCCAAAGGTATTAGCGGCGTCACTTCCAAAGCTTATCGTTTTTACGCCCTTTCCGACGACAAAAGCGAAAACGGAGAAGCCAGATTTTACAGTCTCCGACTCGACCTCACATCCAGCGATCCAGCAAATATTCGCCTGAAAAAAGTTGCCGTTGAAGGCGTTACTTCCCTCAAAAAAGCAGACGGTGAAACCTTCCCGTGGGATTCCATCAATCCCGAAGGCATCGCCCTTTCTCCCCGCAATTCAGTATATGTCGCCAGCGCAGGCATCACTCATGCTGGCATCCCGCCTTTTGTCGGCGAATTTGACCTCACAACCGGGAAATTGCGGGGAAATTTGCCTATACCAAAGCGCTACATTCCAGATGCCAGCGATGAAAAACAGCAGCAAGGAGTCCAGGACAATTTAGGTTTTGAATCTTTAAGCATCGACCCAGAAACCTTTAGTCCGGGCGGTCTCGATCCGTTTCGGTTGTTCGCAGCTACTGCCGCCCCGTTAATGCAAGATTTAGACCCGGAAGCAGCGAAAAAACTGCGTATTTTACATTATATCATCGTTGATAAAACACCGCAATTAGTCTCAGAAAATCTTTACAAGCTAGACCAAGTTCCCATGACTGTTTTGAACGGCTTAACCGAATTAGTAACTGTCGGTGGCGGTCAGTTTTTGAGTTTAGAACGTTCTTTTGGGCTGTCGGGATACAGCGCTAGGATTTATCAAGTGGCGGTTGGGGCGGCTACAGATACTTCCAGAATCGAGAGTTTTAAAGGGCAACTGGGAATGGTCGAACCTGCGAGGAAAAAGTTACTTTTAGACTTGAGCGAGCTGGGAATTCCGCTATATAATTTAGAGGGAATGACTCTCGGGCCACAGTTGCCCGATGGCAGCAAAAGTGTAGTTTTGGTCAGCGATGATAATTTTGAGGAAGCTCAGAAAACTCAGTTTATTTTGTTGAGTTTAAAAGGCAAGATTTAGCATTACTTCCTTGTATCCGTTACATCCGTGGAGCGCATCCGTTACCGAAATTCTATATGCCTGTACGCCATAGCTTAAAATTACCACACATCGAAATTTCATACCTAGAATGGAACTCGAAAACAGGGACAGAAAAAGTTCCACGTTTGCTGCTGCTGCACGGTTTAGCAGATAGTGCGGTTGTCTGGACGGGCTTCGGCAATTACTTCTCGAACCGCTATCATATTGTAGCGCCAGATATGCGCGGTCACGGAGAGAGCAGCAAACCGAAAATCGGCTATAGTTTTGCAAGTGCGATCGCAGATTTGGAAGCTTTGATGGCACATCTCAACTGGCCAGATGCCCACATTGTCGGACATTCTTGGACAGGAAAACTCGCACCGATTTGGGCGCGACAAAATGGCGATCGCATTTCCAGTATGATTTTAGTAGACCCAATCTTCATCACCAAGCTGCCCGCTGTGATGAAACTCACGCTACCAATTGTTTACCGCAAATTAGACTGTCTCAAATGTATGGGCCCGTTTGCGACTTTAGCCCAAGCCGAAGCAGCAGCTAAACAATCGGGAGAATATGCGGGTTGGAGTGAAATGCAGCAAATGATATTCCAAAACCACATCGAACAAAAATCAGACGGAAGTTGGGGAAGTAAATTTACGATTCCCGCCCGAAATCAGATATTTACTGAAGTGATGGAAGTTGCCGGTTTAACGGAAAATATTAGTATCCCTACTTTGTTCGTACAGCCGGAAACAGGCGTAAATCGCATGGATTGGCAAATGCAGCCCTACAAAACATACTTGCAAAATCTCACAATTGCTAAAGTACCGGGGAATCACTGGTGTTTTTTGACTCAACCGGAAACTTTCAATCAAACTGTGGCAGAATTTTTAGATAGCCTTTCCTAGTGAGGACTTCAATCCTCTTAATACTTGCGCAAAGGACTTGCATTCCTTACTACCAAGAATGAATTTAGAAATTATCGCCCATCGGGGATTTTCGGCGATCGCCCCTGAGAACACTTTAGCAGCATTTGAACTGGCGATCGCGCGCGGAGCCAGTTCGATCGAATTTGACATCCAACTATCCGCCGACAGCGTGCCCGTGGTTTTCCACGACGCCACCCTGGAGAGAATCACCGGAGTTTCCGCTAAAGTCAGGGAAACAAACCTGTCACAATTGCAGACACTCAATGCGGGTAAATGGTTTAGCGATGAATTTTCTGACGAAAAAATTCCTACGTTGAAAGAAGCATTAGAAATCCTCAAGAATATTGACAAATTTCTCTACTTTGATGTCAAGCCGCACTGCGAATGGTCGGATGCAGAAGTCGCAGAGTTTGTCAATACTTTGCACCGTGCAGGAATCAAACAAAAATGCGTTATTACCTCGTTTAGCGACAAATTTATGGAACAAGTGCGGCGCGTCGATGGCGATTTGGCGATCGGGCAAATCGTTGCTAATCTAGAAGCATACAAAACTCAATTGTCTCAAGCTGTGGCCAATCGCGATAACTTGATTAGCAGCCAGTATCGCGTTTTGCTGGAAAACCCCGCACTGATTCAAGCAAGCCGCAGTCAGGGAGTTGACATTGTGGCGTGGACGGTGGACGATCCAGCAGATATGCAAAAGCTAATTGATTTGGGTATAACTCGGATTGTTACTAATTGTTTGATATAATTTGTTTAACTTAATATCTTGCACCCTTATCAAGAACG
>JBDTEI010000416.1:0-3904 GCA_039922675.1 Microcoleus sp. | reverse complement strand
GGCCGCGTGTGGGGAGTAGGTGGCGAGTGGACAGCAGCCGGCTGGAGGCGCCAGCCAGACATCCAACAGCTCAACCTCTCCCTTTTGGATCGCAGCGAAAAAATGTGGCTCTACCGCGTAGAAGACGCCGTGCTCATGGTAGAAGTCAAACCCGGAGCGACCCTCGATCCCGCCGATCCCGCAAAAAATATCGGTAGCGTCACGCTCACCAGACTGATCGATGCTGAGCAAGTCCTCGAACGCCTCGGGACGATCGCCACCCGCTGCGAAATCGACCACCCGCAATTAATGTAAGGCCAAACATATTGCAATCGGTTCTAACACTCGATACACTTCTTTAAATAACTTTCATTTTTATACCTCCTCCTGCGAAGGTAGAAAGGATTCGGCAAAAAGCAGAATTTAAACCCCGGACATCACCGCTCGGGATGGAAAATCTGAATTTTCCGTCAAAATGACATCATCACTTACACCTTGGAGAACCGCAGTCAATGGGACTACCCTGGTATCGCGTACACACAGTCGTCTTAAATGACCCAGGCAGATTAATTTCTGTACATTTAATGCACACTGCCCTCGTGGCAGGTTGGGCCGGCTCAATGGCCCTTTACGAACTAGCAGTTTTTGATCCCACAGACCCTGTTCTGAACCCGATGTGGCGTCAAGGGATGTTCGTACTACCCTTTATGACCCGCTTAGGAGTTACGGGTTCTTGGGGCGGTTGGAGCATCACCGGCGAAGGTAACGTCGATCCTGGCTTCTGGTCTTTTGAAGGCGTCGCCGTGGCTCACATCATCCTCTCCGGTTTACTGTTCTTAGCAGCAGTTTGGCACTGGGTATTCTGGGACTTGGAACTCTTCAGAGATCCTCGCACCGGCGAACCAGCCCTCGATTTGCCAAAAATGTTTGGCATTCACTTGTTTCTCTCCGGCTTGCTTTGCTTCGGATTCGGCGCATTTCACCTGTCGGGACTTTTTGGCCCGGGAATGTGGGTTTCCGACCCCTACGGCTTGACCGGTCACGTCCAACCAGTGGCACCTTCTTGGGGTCCTGAAGGCTTTGACCCGTATAATCCGGGCGGCATCGTGGCTCACCACATTGCAGCGGGCGTAGTCGGCGTAATTGCTGGTTTGTTCCACTTGACAGTGCGGCCGCCGGAACGTCTTTACAAAGCCCTGCGGATGGGTAACATCGAAACTGTACTTTCTAGCAGTATCGCTGCTGTGTTCTTTGCAGCCTTTGTGGTTGCGGGTACGATGTGGTACGGTTCTGCTGCTACTCCGATCGAGCTTTTTGGCCCCACCCGCTATCAGTGGGACGGCAACTATTTCCAACAAGAAATCGATCGCAGAGCTCAAGCTAGCTTAGCCTCCGGCCAAAGCTTCCAAGAAGCTTACGAGAAAATTCCCGAAAAATTGGCTTTCTACGACTACGTGGGCAACTCTCCTGCTAAAGGTGGTTTGTTCCGTGCTGGCGCGATGGTCAACGGCGACGGTATCGCTAAAACTTGGCTGGGCCATCCAGTATTTACAGACAACGACGGTCGGGTATTGTCGGTGCGCCGCCTCCCGAACTTCTTTGAAACTTTCCCAGTAGTTTTGACCGACAAAGATGGGGTCGTTCGCGCTGACATCCCCTTCCGCCGTGCAGAATCAAAATACAGCTTTGAACAAAGCGGAGTTACTGTCAGCTTCTACGGTGGCGAACTTAACGGTCAAACTTTTAATAATCCTCTAGATGTTAAGAAGTTTGCTCGCGCCGCCCAAAAGGGTGAAGTATTTGAATTCGATCGCGAAACCTTGAATTCTGACGGGGTTTACCGTACTTCGACTCGCGGTTGGTTCACTTTCGGACACACTTGCTTTGCTTTGCTATTCTTCTTCGGCCATATCTGGCACGGTTCTCGGACTATTTTCCGCGATGTGTTTGCTGGTGTTGAGGCTGACTTGGAAGAACAAGTCGAGTGGGGCCTGTTCCAAAAACTGGGCGACATGAGCACAAGAAGAGAAGAATCTCTCTAGATTTCCTCAGCCCCAAGGCACCGGGGAAGTTTCCCTGCTGCATAAAAACCCGGTTTCTTCAAGAAACCGGGTTTTTTTTAGTTAATAATCAAACCACTAATTAAGATAAAATAATACTGCAAGGGAAGATAGGGAAAATTTAACATGGAAAGCGTTGCTTACATTTTGATTCTGGCTTTAGCCTTAGGTGTACTATTTTTTGCGATCGCCTTTCGGGAACCACCCCGGATTGGCAAATAATTAGCTATACGCCTGCTGTCAAGGCGTGTCAACTTAAGTCTGAAAACCTTTGTATCTATCGTTTATAGCAGAGTCTCGATCCCCCTAAATCCCCCTGATAGTCGGGGGACTTTGATCAGACTGCTGTCCCCTCCCTGATAGTTGGGGGACTTTGAGATATTACGGTTCCCCCCTTGTTAATGGGGCTAGGGGGGATTGAGCCTAGTCATCAAACAGCAGTCTAGAACTAGGTTTTAGCTCAAGTTGACACCTATTCTCAGCACTGTATCCTGAGTAATTTTTCTAGTCCAGCCATTCATCAGACCCCGCGCGGTTAGATGAATGGCAATTTGCTGGCAAAGCCTGTTACAATCAGCAATCATGCGCTGTTCCTCCTGCCAACACACAAATAGCCGCGTTCTGGAATCCCGTTCAGCCGAATTAGGTCAAAGCATCCGTCGGCGGCGCGAGTGTTTGAGCTGCCAGCACCGCTTCACAACTTACGAACGCATAGAATTTGTGCCGATTACGGTGATTAAGCGGGACGGCAAGCGCGAATCCTTCGATCGGTCAAAATTAGTCAGGGGACTGGTTCGGGCCTGCGAAAAAACCGGTTTGTCTTCCGGACAGCTAGAAACCCTGGCAGAAGAAATCGAAGCGCAACTCCAAGGTCGATCGCTCCGAGAACTCGCCAGCTCAGAAATTGGGGAACTGGTGTTGTTGCACCTGCGGCCGCTCAGCGAAGTCGCTTATGTCCGTTTTGCCTCCGTATATCGGCAATTTCGAGGCATCCGAGATTTTGTAGATACCCTAAATCACCTTCAAAATCCCCTCAACCCAGCCGAGGATCAAGAAACTCCGTCAGATTTTGACACAACAGAGCTAGATTCGGATACTGGCGATCGAGAAAGCCCCGCATCCTGCGCAACTCCCAGCTCAACTCGCTTAAATTAATTTAGAGAAATATTCTGGGAGATTCAAAACCGTGTCGCGAAGAAGGCCCGGATGAAGAGCGACTCAACAAATTAAAGTCGAGCGAGCGTTCTTTTTTCTCAGTAATAGTGCTGGGTGTGATATGATCGTCATCGGTCTAAAATTGAGTATAACTAGACAACGTAAAAACTTAACTGGATTAGTTGAGTGCGTAGTCACACCGATAGGTGTTGCAGTTTAGGAAAGCTAAATTTGAACAAAACCTAACTAAAGGTCGGTGACTAATTAAATACGGTGGGCATACCGAAATTTACGCTTCTGGAGAAACCGACCTCTACTTAGACAGGAGTAATCCTGTCGCCAGCAAGTCGGCTCGTTGAATGAAGAATCTCAGTTTATTTATACCTGAGAGTGTCAAAATAGTCTACTTGACTCTGAAATGTTAAGATTAAAAATTTTAACACAGAGTTGGGAGTAACAGTAATGGCAAGCCCGGATGTGCAGTTGCACCGGGGAAAAGTTAGCACAAACTGACTTTAGTAAAAGATTTTGCAAGAAGTTAACCGCTTTTTCACCAAAATCTCTAATATCTGCCGGCACAAACGAAAAACATGAAGGAGAGAAATCCTAGGAAACTATTCGCATGGTCAATCTCAAAACCCCAGTCAAAGACATCGGCTTTACTCACGAAGATTTTGCAGCCCTACTTGATAAATATGACTATCACTTTA
>JBDTEI010000415.1:0-3170 GCA_039922675.1 Microcoleus sp. | reverse complement strand
ACCGATAATTTCTTCAATTTCCCCTTTTACCCGTTCCGGTTCCGCCCCCGGCAGGTCAATTTTATTTAAAACCGGAATAATTTCCAAATTATTTCCCAAGGCAAGGTAGACATTTGCCAAGGTTTGTGCTTCCACGCCTTGAGATGCGTCTACCACCAGCAGCGCCCCTTCGCAAGCAGCGAGCGATCGCGACACCTCGTAGGAGAAATCGACGTGTCCGGGAGTGTCGATCAGATTGAGCACGTACTCCTGACCGTCCTTGGCAGTATAATTCATCCGAGCCGCTTGCAGCTTGATCGTAATGCCACGTTCGCGTTCGATATCCATATTGTCTAAAAACTGCTCCTTCATCTCCCGTGCTTGGACAGTCCCAGTTTGCTGCAACAGGCGATCGGCCAAGGTGGATTTTCCGTGGTCGATGTGAGCAATAATCGAAAAATTACGAATGCGAGATACAGGAACGTTAGTCATAAAACCTATCGGCAAAAGATTGACTTTTGTTGTATTATAAAACTTCATTCAATCTACAATCATTTATAGTCATTTAGAGACTTAAATATAATTTAATTTTTTCTCGGCGGTGGGTTGACAGATCCATTGTATTTATGCTATGTTGAACCGCGCATTCCAGCCAAGACACCTTGCTGGGAAAAAACTTTTCTCTCTGTTATTGTACAAAAAGCTGTTGAACGGTTGGGTATTGGGCCGATCGGCAACATCCGCCATCAACCCCCCAGCCCAGTCAGGTTGATCTACAGAGGGGGATAGCAAACTTAAAAATATTGGTGAGCAGTTGCTGGCGCTTGACAAGAAGCAGATAATTTGGTCAAATGACGGAAGCGGGACGGTAAGGGTGTAAAAATACAGGTTTTGATCCGCTGTGCATCTCTACCAGGGATAAGGCATCACTTCCTTCAAAACACTTCCTTCAAAACAAAAAGGCGTAAATTCCTAGAAGGAATTGAAACTTAAGAATTAAAACTAGGATTTTTTAACTATGAGCGAGTCAAGTATACACTCCCACAGTTCGTCAGAAAAAGTGGAACTGTCGATCCATATCGATTCTGAACTGCTAGACCAAATTAAGCACTTGACGAATGACCCCAGCAAAGTCATTGAAACAGCAATCAAGCAGTGGCTCCGAGGCGAGCGCCGCGAAGACGATCAGGCTATGAGTTTGCGCCGCAACCCCCCAGTCCCGCCCCGCGGCGAGTGGAACGACTGAGCTTCTCTCCTTTCTCGCTCTCCTACGGCGCGCAAATCTGTTGGGTGTGAAATTTCTGGGTGTGAAATTTCTCTCGCCCCCGCGAGTTCCGGCTTTGATATCCGGCAGATTTCAGGGCGAAATACAGGTTTTTCGGAGCAATATTGGCTCACTCACAACCTGATAAATCTTATCTTGTGAAGGCAAAAAAGCGCCAGCCAGTCCCGGACTTGAGTTGTTCGCAGCCTCCAATTTTGGCAGAATTTTCCAACTCGATCGTTAATCTGTGCAGACTACTAATTCCTAAATCTTAATTTTGATTTGTTAATTACCCAAAACGGCTGACTACAAATAGTTGTGAGTTAGGAGTTTAATTGTGAATTAAATAATTAATATTTTTTTAGTTCATTAATACATTAAAACGTAATTGTAGAAGCAAAAAAAAATTAGGAAGTGTGAGTTTTGAGCTGTTAAATTATTAATTAAAGAGACACCAAGTTTTTAGTTAATTAAGATAGGAACCGCGCCCGACGGTTAGGAAGTTGTCCCATTGCCCAAACATGAGCTGTGATATTGTTTCTTCCTTCTTCGGCCGACCTGCTGGACTTCTGCCTTCTGCCATAACTCACCACTTAACGGTCGAAGCCCAAAACAATTTTGAGTTTTTAGTTGAGAATTAGAGCAACCGCGCCCGACGGTGAGAAGGTTGTTAATGGCCCTTTCCCCATGCGGTCGATTGCTTCTCTCGCGAAGATAACTAAAGCTTTCTTCCTTCAAAATCTGCTAGAAATACTTAAGATTCAAAAATCCGAACTACTTTCATCCCCTAATCTGATGGACTCTAACACAGATTTCCGGCGATCGAGCCTCGCCTCTACAGCATTTTTTCAAGAGTTAGGGGCAGAATTAGTATTTACCCAAGACGCAAGGGGTCGATATCTATCTTTTTACTGGCAAAAAGCCGAGCAGTACAACCTCACGGCAGAAAAAATTGTCGATCGCCCCCTCCGCGAAACTCTACAACCCGTCGCCCCTGTGCCTTATCTCGATCGGCTGCGCAGGACACTCGAAACCCTCGTCCCCCAACGGTTCAGCTATCCATTTTGCCACACCGGACAATATTTTCTCTTCGATTTGACAGTCACTCCGGTAATGAACTCAAACGGCAAAGCTACAAAAGTCTTAGTTATGGGAAGGCTGCTGTCTGACACACCCGCACAATTGTCGGCAGATTCCCCAGAATTCATGCCATATCCAGCTTTGCCATCTTCCTCCGACACCAACCAACAAATGCTGGATCCAGCCAGCCGCATCGGTCGAGGGCTCCGTCCTGATTCGGAAATCGATCGCAAAATCATCTCCCAAATCGCTCAAAACCTACACAGAACCCTCGATTTAGAGAAAATTTGGCAGCAAACAGTTAACAGTTTGGGTCAAGTCTTAAACGCGAGCCGCTGCATCATCTGTTCCTCCAAAAAAGACAGCGACAACCTCGAATCCTCCCCCTTCGTGATCTCGGAAAATCAGCAAAAATATCCAGCCCCAGCAGCCGAATTACAACAGTCAATTGCCAGCGATCGCCCGCCCCCACTTTCCCCAGACCAAATCCAAAATCTCCAATCAAAAACTTTTAAAGTAGTAGCTGAGTACCGCCAAGAACCTTACTCTTCGATGCTGGGATTAGAACTGCGCGCAGCCGAACAGCCGGGCTGGATTCAAACTTTAGCCACCTTAAAACCCGTAGCAGTCGATTACGCCACTCCCGTCGCCGATCGCTTCGATCGCCATTCCGTGCTCGTAGCAGCTACCTCCTACGAAGAACAACCCAATGCCCTGATCTGTTTGCACCGCTGCGGCAGTTCCCCAAAATGGAGTCCAGTCGAACTCGAATTCGCCCGCGAGTTGGTCGCCCAAGTCGGCAGCGCGATCGCCCACGCTACACTTTACCAAGAATTAGAACAAGCCC
>JBDTEI010000414.1:0-2790 GCA_039922675.1 Microcoleus sp. | reverse complement strand
GTGAAGCGAATTGAACCGCAGGAAACTCTTAAGAACGATTTGGCAAATCCCGACCCTATGGCTAGGGCGATCGCCTATGCTAAAAATGGGATTTGGTACGACACTCTGACTACTCTAGCCCAAATGCTGCGCCTCGCACCCGATGATGCGATGCTGAAAGCAGAGTGGACGCAATTGTTGAAGTCCCAAAAACTAGAAGCAGTTGCGGATAAACCGCTAGTTCAGTCTTTTTAATCGAGACTATTCACCCAAATCCCAAATCCCAAATCTAAAATCGCTTGATGACTAACAACTTTCCCACAATTTTAGCCCTTGATTTTGACGGTGTAATTTGTGACGGACTAATCGAATATTTCCAAACCGCTTGGCGCAGCTACTGTCAAATCTGGAAACCAATCGAAACAGTCCCCGATCCAGATTTAGCTTTGAGTTTCTACCGAGTGCGGCCCGCCATTGAAACCGGTTGGGAAATGCCCCTGCTGATTCGCGCCCTGGTGACAGGAATTACCGAAGAGCAAATTTTGCTAGATTGGCCCAATATTGTCCCGCATTTATTGACCGAAAATAATTTAAAAGCCCAGTCTATCGGCGCAATGTTAGACGGACTGCGCGATAATTGGATTGCTGAGGATTTAGCTGGGTGGCTGTCTTTGCACCGCTTTTATCCAGGAGTAGCCGATCGCCTAAAATCATTATTGCACCAGAATTCGGTAAAAGTGGCGATCGTCACAACCAAGGAAGGACGTTTTGTGCGGGAACTCTTGCAACTTGCTGGCGTACAAATGCCCTCCGAGTTAATTTTTGGCAAGGAATACAACAAGCCGAAACACCAAACTTTGCGGGAATTTTTAGCAGCATCTGGCAAAGATGCGACTATTTGGTTTGTGGAAGATCGGTTAAAAACTTTGCTATCGGTGAAGCAGCAGCCGGATTTATCTCAGGTAAAGTTATTTTTGGCTGACTGGGGTTACAATACTTTGGCTGAACGGGAATCTGTGACTCAAAATCCACCCGTTCAATTGCTTTCTCTGTCCCAGTTTGCCGGAGATTTTGCCGATTGGCTCCCCGACAAAGATTGATGTTAGACTGGTTTTTAGGTAGGATTTTTTTGCTTTTTACAATCAAAAAAAATCTCAAAGTTTTTCATTTTTTTGTTGACTTTCTTACCATTGACATGGTATTCTTTTATAATGGGATGGTTGTAAAAATAATATTTTTGTCACCATCCCATTATAAGGTAAATATAACACGAATTTCAGACAAAAGCAAGGAAGTCGCGCGGAAAAAAAAATCGTTTTTTTTTGAAACAAGATTTATCGTAAAAATAGCCAACTATCTTGAAATTATCTGCATTAATCTACCTTAGTAGATCTGTGGTTGACCTGGCATCAAAATTTTAGGCAAGAAGTATACATCAACCGGGTTTTTAAGTCTCGTAAGTCAGATAAATTGCAAGAAAGAATTGGTTTAAAGCCGGAACCCTGATCGGGAGAAATTAAAAGAAGACGATTGATTAATCCAATCCTTTTCCTTCCAGGAAGAGGTCGCTGTAAACTGAGGGCGGGCATTCTTGGCACAGCCCCAACTGTCAACTGTCAACTGTCAACTGTCAACTAAACCAATGCTAGATTTAACTAAAGCAGCGAAGGGAATGCAGGGAATGAGCCAACATTTGAATGTGGAGGCTGTGGCGGCTCGCAAACGCTTGGAAGTAGCTCAGCGTTTACTGTTGCAGGCGGCTGCGGGACAGGAAAATTTGGTAGAATTGCAAGAGAGTTGGAACGATCGCACTTTATTCAATGCAGCCACGCCGATCGAGCCTTTGTCTGATCGCACCTACATCACCGCACCACCCGCCGCCCACACAGTCTTCGCCACAGACGGATCGCAAATTTCGCCCAGCCATCACGAAATAGCCTACTGCTACTTGATCAACGTCGGCACAGTCATGCTGCACTACGGCCAAAGCCGGCACCCAGTGTTAGACAGCGTGCCCGAAGTTTTCTACAAACCCGAAGACTTGTATGCTTCGCGCCAGTGGGGCATTAGAACTGAAGAGTGGATGGGATACCGGCGCGCTGTTTCCGAAGCCATAGCCCTGGCAGAAATGGGCTGCAATTGGGCAAAATTTAACGACAATCAACTGCCCGCGCCAACTTTGGCAATGGTAGATGGTTCCCTGATTTATTGGTTTTTGGAACAGTTACCTAGTGAAGCGCGCGATCGAATTTTGCAGCCAATTTTAGAAGCTTGGGACAAATTGCGTTTAGTAAAAATTCCCCTATTAGGATACTTGAGCGCTTCTCGCAGCAGCGAAAGCTTATCTTTTTTGCGGTTTCAAGCTTGCACCCACGAAGTACCAGACTGCATGACAAACTGCCCCAATGTCGGATTTTCCGCCACCAGTGCTTTCGACGAAAAAGCACCTTGTCAAGAATTTGAACCCTTGCGAGATGCCATCTTATGGGCAACAATCCTGCTGCCCGGACAAAGAAGCCCATTATGGAAATCTCACTCTCGAATTTTAGATTTATACGGCCTTAATCCCATCTATTTCTGTTACGTTCACGTTGGCACAGAAATTGCTAGAATAGAAGTGCCGGAATGGGTAGCACAAGATCGCGCACAGCTTGATTTAGCATTGGGAATGATGCTGGCTCAAGTACACAAAGGCGGCGGCTATCCGGTGACGCTAGCAGAAGCCCACAACCAAGCAGTTGTCACCGGAGGCGATCGAAGTAGCTTTTTTGCTTTGTTAGAGCAGCAAATGATTAAAGCCGGTTTAAAAAA
>JBDTEI010000413.1:0-3372 GCA_039922675.1 Microcoleus sp. | reverse complement strand
TTTGAGTGCGATCGCGCTTAAGTATTAGATGCGCTGAGAGGATTTATGACTGAAGTGATGCAGCTAGCGGTAGATAAGGGTTTCATCACAGCCGAGGAGAAGCAGGAGTTTGTTACTCCGGCTTTTTCTGCTGGAAATATCGATGCTGTGGCGATCGGGCAGTAGTTTGTTTGGGTGGTGTGAAGGGCGATCGGCTGCGATGACATATAATCCTAATAGGATAATTATCAATTAAACTTAAAATGAACACGAGAATCTGCAAAATCAAAATATCCCTAGAACAGTTGAGCGAAGATTTACTGGCTTTGTCTGATGATATGTGGCTGAGTATTGACCATAACGACTCCGAAGCACTGGATGTTGGCTACCGCTTAAAGAAGGACTATAACGAGCAAGTCGATACTTTTAGTAAAGTAGTTCAAAATATAAATGATACTCTTGCAGAATTTGAAAAAAACTCTATCTCGAATGACTCTAGTACACCGATTCATGCAACTGACAATCAGGGGCGAGAAAACAACGAAATTGAGTGCCACGAGCGCCAATGCCACAGTATAAACGAGGATTTTTCCTATACGAAACCATGCGGAATGAAACTAGAAAATAAAATATATGAAAAATTGAATTCATGGAAGGCAATATACAGAAAAACTATCGAACATCTATGCCGTGAATATCCCGAAATTTTCAACCAACTGTCAGAAAGCGAGTTTGCAAAAAGTCGCCGAACAAATAAAATTTATGTTGCTGTTACCCCAAATTCGATGATTTGCTCTGAAGAAATTGCTGGGGGTCTTTACTTTGAAACAAACTTATCAGCCAACTCAATTTGTGGGAGAATCAAGCAGTTATTGAGAGTGTTTTCTATCCCGGATAGCGAGATAATTTTCTATCTACGTGAAGACAAAGATGTAGACTAACTTGTGGAATAGCTGATATTCGCGCTAAGACATGACATTAATAAATTTAACAATTTTGTCCCGATCGCCCTTCCCATCCAAAAAATAGGACAATGGTAAAGGGCGATCGCGCTTTCTCCAAAAAAGTTTCAACCGCCGAGTCTACTCTTTCCTACCTAAATAGGAAGTCGCCGCACTCGATAACGATTATCTTCCACTGTCACAATCGCACCTGTTTCCAAATCTTCACCGCACTCTGACAAAACAGCAAGCAATCTCGCACTAACAAACGCTGGAATAGTGTTTTGTAGTCTAAAAATAATCACACTTGGAAGAGATTGAGAACTGATAGCCAAAAGCTCGCCAAAATCCAGGTCAAAAGTTAAAACAATTCGCTGCTCTTGGCGTGCTTTTTCCATTATCTCAGAATCTGGCAAACGCTCAAATCCTTGCTCGTTTAAGTGTACAGCATCATATCCCTGCTGGCGCAGTGCTTGCACCGTTACAGGAGACACACCCATGTCGGCCAAAAAATTCACGCTGCACTCCCGCTAAATGGACGAACTTGCTCGTTTGTCAAAAATGCTGCATACTGGAGACTAGCTTTAATATCCTCTGCTTCCAAATAGGGATAAGCGGCCAAGATTTCCTCTACACTCATCCCATTTGCTACTAAACTCACTACCAAAGAAACAGTGATTCGCATTCCTCGAATGCAAGCTCTCCCTCCCATGATTTTTTGATCGAAGGTAATGCGATCGAACATCATATCCTCCCACTCTTCCTTAATGACCTAACAGCTTATCGCGCAGATGCTTAATTCGATCGCGCAACTTACCAGCCTCCTCAAATTCCAACTTCTTCGCCGCCGCCTTCATCTGCGCCTCCAACCGCCCGATTAACTGAGGAATCTCATCCAAAGATAACTCATCAACCTGTTCGTAAACCTCCTCCAACTGCTGAGAATTCAGCTTGCGCGACACATCCAGAAACGCCAGAATCGCGTTAGTCGATCGCTTTTTCGCGATCGGCTGCGGAGTAATCCCGTGCATCTTATTGTACGCTACCTGAATCCCCCGGCGGCGATCGGTTTCGTCGATCGCCTTAATCATGCTTTTCGTCAAATTATCCGCATACAAAATAGCCTGTCCTTGAACATGGCGCGCCGCCCGCCCAATCGTTTGAATCAAAGAACGTTCCGATCGCAAAAACCCCTCTTTATCTGCATCCAAAATTACCACCAGCGACACCTCCGGCAAATCCAAACCTTCCCGCAGCAAGTTAACCCCAATCAACACATCAAACTTACCATCCTGCAAATCTTGGATAATTTCGATGCGTTGAATCGACTGAATTTCCGAGTGCAAATACCGCACTCGAATCGCCCTTTCTTGCAAATATTCGGTTAAATCTTCCGCCATCCGCTTGGTTAAAGTCGTCACCAAAACTCGCTCGTCCCGCGTTACTCTCTCCTTAATTTCCCCCAACAAATCGTCAATTTGTCCTTCCGTCGGACGCACAAAAATTGTCGGATCTACTACTCCCGTAGGGCGAATCACTTGCTCAGCAACTCTCCCTTCAGATAGTTCCATTTCCCAATCACCAGGAGTCGCTGAAACAAAGATACACTGATTAGCTTTTTCCCAGAATTCCTCCGCTTTCAACGGCCGGTTATCTGCCGCGCTGGGCAAGCGAAAACCGTGGTCAATCAATACTTTTTTCCGCGCTTGGTCGCCGTTATACATCCCCCGAATTTGCGGAACTGTCACGTGGGATTCATCTATGACCAACATCCAATCTTTCGGGAAATAATCAATCAAACATTCTGGCGGTTCCCCGGCTTTTCTGCCTGCCAAATGCCGCGAATGATTCTCGACTCCGTTGCAATAACCGACCTCGCGCAGCATTTCCAAATCGTAGCGGGTGCGCTGTTCTAATCGCTGAGCTTCTAATAGTTTTCCCTCTTTTTCAAATTCAACCAGTCGGTCTTCTAATTCGAGTTCTATTCCTTGGCAAGCTGCCTCTAATTTATCATCTGCTGTCACAAAGTGGCGAGCTGGATAAATATTTAAAGCCGTTGTACTTGCCAGGATTTTACCAGTTACGGGGTCAACGTAGCGAATTGCATCAATTTCGTCGCCGAAGAATTCGACGCGAATAATTCTATCTTCGTAGGCGGGGCCGATTTCCACAACATCGCCTTTGACGCGAAATTTGCCTCTGCCTAAATCTGTGTCATTGCGGCTGTATTGCACGTTAACTAAATCTCGCAAAACTTGCCGCTGGTTGACTTCCATTCCTACTTGCAAAGGAATAGCAGCTTTTAGGTATTCTGCGGGCATTCCCAAGCCGTAGATGCAGCTAATTGATGCTACGACAATTACGTCGCGGCGTTCAAAGAGCGATCGCGTGGCGGAGTGTCGCAGCATATCGATCTCGTCGTTAATTGCTGCCGTTTTTTCAATAAAAGTAT
>JBDTEI010000412.1:0-3502 GCA_039922675.1 Microcoleus sp. | reverse complement strand
CTGTCAGAACCAAAGCCAAGATTAAAGGATTGGGCTGCTTTTCACGTTGCTTTGGACTGTTTTGAGAGTTATTTTCGGAGATTCGTTTCATCATACGCCTTCTACCTCACTTTACACTCTGGCGCGATCGATCTCGATCGCTCAACAGCAGATACTTAATTCAGACACTGTTGTTGGTGCTATTAGTTCCTTTGTGCAGAACCGACTTGACTGGTGCGTCGCAAATATTTCATACTCGCTGCCGGCACTTGTGTTTCAGGAAACTTGCACTACCAGTTATTACTTAATTTTTACTCTTAGCCAGGGGATATTGAGAAAAACTTAGGCTTAAGTAAATATTCTTAAAAGCATCTGATTCTGGCGGAGTATCTAAGTACAAATGACTATTCATCGTGTCCAAACTGCTGAAGGTGTTTTAGACAGTGGGAGGCTAGCTGAGCCTGTGATATCGAAGGGATGCAGCACAATCTGTGGCAACAGGACGGGAACGCATTATAAATTAAGCAAGCTATCGCTGACTAATTATAGCATTCAAGTTTTCAAGAGCGATCGTCGAAAATACTTTAGTAGCGCTCGCTACTTTTTTAGTACAATATTGTTGAAATGTATTAAGTATGAACAGAAAATCCCTAGGAATCCATTTAATGAATCGGCTGAGTTATCCTCAAAAATTTACCTTGATCGGTTTTCTATTTGCCATGCCGTTAACCTTGGTGATGTACCTGCTGATTTCAGAAATTAACAGCAGGGTTGATTTTGCCCAAAAAGAAATATACGGCAATGAATACCTACGCCCGCTGCGCCAGTTAAGGGAAAATATACCGAAACTTCAACAGTTAAATTATCAGGATTTAAATCCCTATTTAAGGCGGCCGGAACTTAGCGTAAATTTAGAAGCTAAGATAGAGGAGAACTTTCAATCCCTGGCAAATGCCGACCGCCAGTTAGGACAAACTTTAGTTTCTACCGATAACTTTAATAAACTTTATCAAAATTGGCAAAACTTTAAACTTCGTCGCAGCCAGTGGAGTTTAGAAACTTACGATGTTATCTATCCAAAATTAGGGATAGATATTGATAAATTGAGGGCTAACATCGGTGACACTTCTAATCTCATATTAGACCCAGATCTAGATACCTATTATTTGATGGATGCTACTTTGCTGAAGCTTCCAGAAATGCAAAGAATATTATCAGAAATTAGGCTGATTTCTCAAAAAAATATCTCGCGTTTCGATGCCACACCTGATGAAAAAGCGAAAATGATTACTTTGGCGGGTAAATTGAGAGAATTTAATCAGGATTTAGCAATCAATATGGAGGTAGGATTTAGCAATAATCCTCATGGGAATCTGCGACAAAAATTAAGCAAAAATTTGAAAAATTTCAACTCATTAGTAGATCAGCTAACTGCGCGAATAGATAAACTGATTCATCCCACCAGACCCTTAGTAGAATATTATGCCTATGTTGATGGTAGCGATCAAATTATGAATTCGAGTTTTGAACTGTGGGATGAAACTGTCAATGAATTAGACTTTATCCTGCAAAAACGCATTGATATTTTTGTTGCAAGGAAACGCATAATCACTATTTTTGTGTTAATAATTTTAGCAATAGTTGTTTATTTATTTATAGCTTTCTACAGGTCAGTTATGCAAACTGTATTTGTGCTTGACGAAGCTTCAAAAAAAATGGCAAGTGGCAATCTAGATCACAAAATTATTTTGGATAACAGAGATGAACTCGGGCAAGTTGTCGGTGCGTTTAACAATATTGCCTATGCTTTGGTAGGTGCTAACCAAGAAATTACTGTTCTCAACGATCGCCTAAAAGCTGAAAATATTCGGATGAGCGCCGAACTTGATGTCACTCGCAAGATTCAGCAAATGCTGCTACCGAAAGATTTAGAGCTGAAGGAAATTATCGGCTTAGATATTGCAGGATTTATGGAGGCTGCTGAGGAAGTAGGCGGCGACTATTACGACGTACTCCAGCACGAAGGGAGAGTGAAAATTGGGATTGGCGATGTCACGGGACACGGATTGGAAAGCGGCGTTTTAATGATTATGGTTCAAACGGCCGTCCGAACTTTACTCGCTTACAACGAACCAGATCCGGTCAGATTTTTAAGCGCTATTAACAGTGCAATTTACGATAACGTGCAGCGGATGAAATCTGATAAAAACGCCAGCCTTGCCTTGCTAGACTATAAGGAGGGAATACTGAAGTTGAGCGGCCAGCACGAAGAAATGATTGTCGTGCGGTGTAACGGTTCTGCCGAGCGTTTTGATACGATAGATTTGGGTTTCCCCATCGGGCTGGATGCAGATATTGCTGAATTTGTTGCTGAAACCATTGTGCAGTTGCATTCAGGAGATGTGGTTGTGCTATATACTGACGGGATTACCGAAGCTGAAAATATGGAGCAAGTGCTTTATGGTTTAGATAGGTTAATTGAGGTAATACAGATTAATTGGCAGCGAACAGCCACAGAAATCAGGCACGCTGTTATTGACGACGTGCGATTGCACATCGGCGAACAAAAAGTTTTTGATGACATCACATTGCTGGTACTCAAACAAAAATAACTAACTCAAGTGGCTAGTTAGAAGCTAAAGTGATTTGTAATTTATCATTTGTAATTAGTAATTAGTAATTTATCCTTTGTAATTTATCATTTGTAATAGACATGATTCAAACCTTTGGCGATTTCATTGAGTCCACTCCCAGCCACGAATACTTAATAATTGGATTTTCCCCGAGTTCGATTCCCCTCAAGCAGCGGTGGCGGAATAACGGTTTGTCGGCGGATTTTCTGGCTGACTACTTGACAACTTTTTTTCCTGGAAACAAAGACGATCCCTCGACAATTGATAGACAAGCTGAAATAAAAAGCGCTGTTAGCTACATTGCTAACGAGTTATTAGAGAATGCGATGAAGTTTAATGATGAAACCTCGGAGTACCCGATCGACATTAAACTGGAATTAAAGAGCGACGGAGTAATTTTTTCAGTGGCTAACACCATCCCTCCGCAAGCTGTGGGCAAGTTTCAGGCTTACATTCAGCAGTTGCTGGACTCCGACCCCAACGAGCTGTACATTGAGCAGTTGGAAAAAAATGCTGCTGATGAAAGCTGTACGGATTCGGGATTGGGCTTGCTGACGATGCTGAGTGATTATAGCGCTAAAATAGGCTGGAACTTCCAGACCGTGCAAAAAGACCCGGAAGTAATTACGGTGACAACTATGGTGGAATTAAGAGTATAAGCATCGCTGGCGATCGATCATATCTAACGGAGTTTTTTTGCTGCAATGGCAATTAAGACAGAAGATTACCGGATCTGTTACAATCCATCAACGGCAACGGTAAGTTTTGTTGGCTCTCTAAGGCTGAGCGAGGCTGAAGACTACGCGCCGATAGTGCAGTTGCTGGGCGAAGTTGCTGAGGTGGAACCGGCGAAAATTACTCTCAATTTGCAGCAGTTAAAATTTTTGAAC
>JBDTEI010000411.1:0-2806 GCA_039922675.1 Microcoleus sp. | reverse complement strand
AATTCTGCTGAGTTGTGGCTGGAATCTAGGAAGCGATCGAGCGAAGATGCAGAGGTAAAAGGGGTGTTGGCCGCTTTCATGGCGAGCAAGTATGTCGCGGGCCAGGAGGCGGAAGGTTGGCAATTGTTGGACAAAGTTTATCAAGGGCGCGATCGCACTCAATTCTTGGGGAAGTTGCGCGAGTTTTTGGTGAACACTGGTTATGCTAGTAAGTAGGTTTGGAGGTTTTTAACCGCAGATGAACGCGGACAAACGCTGATAATATCTGTAGGGGCGGGTTTTACGAATAATATCTAATTGCTACTAACAATATTACTAAACCCGCCCCATATAACAGATAACCCACGTCAATTATTAATCAAGTTTCTCGTCACATATTAATTTGTTTAAATAAAGTAAATTACTAAGAACTTGTGAAGAAATACCAAAATTGTTGCTTTTTGAAGCGCCAAGCTAAAATAAATATAAAATATCCGAGATAAAATTACTTAAAATGGTATATCCACCTGCACCTTGGAATCTGCAAGGTTATGCTGTTCAGACTTTACAATTAATAGATGTGGCACTGGTGCGTCCCTTGGTTCCCTCTGAGTTAGAAATAGTCTCTGTATTGCCGGGAAAAACGCTAGGTGGAGTTTATATATCCTCCTACGGGTTGGGTTCCGTGATGGAGTACAATGAGCTAATTGTCGTAAGCGCGATCGCCAATTATGCAGGAAAATGGGGCGCTTGGATTTCCCACATCTACGTAGACAACCCTAACTCGGTAGCCGGCGGGCGCGAAATTTGGGGACTTCCTAAAGAATTAGCTCAATTTAGTTGGGAAGGTAGCGATTCGGTAAAAGTAGCACCGCTAGGCTACCGCGTCACAGTTAGCCAAGCAAACCGTCAACTGTGCAGTCTCAATTACAGCAAGCAAAGTTTAGCGCTACCTGTATCTTTTAGCGGAAATGTTTTCAGCGCATCAAGCAGCAATTTGCTCCTATTTAAAGGAGAATTTAACTCTCGAATCGGTTTGATCAAAGGCGAATTAGAAATACCTGAAGATAGTCATTTTGCCAATTTAAACTTATCTCAGCCCTTGCTTACAGTTGGCTGCGAAGATATGCGTCTAATTGCAGGTGCGCCGGAAGTTGTGGGGAACAGAGCCGCACAATTCAGTTATTAGCTGGAATTTGTAGGGTGCGCAGTGCGCACCTCACTCTACTAAAATTAAATGCCAGCCCCCGGAGCTGCTTCAGCACCCATTTCTAAACTGTACCGCGCAGGAAATCAATTTGCTTCTGAAAATCCATGCCCTTAATCTTTGCTAATAAAGCATTTCCAGCTTCGGGAAGTTTATAGTCGGAAGGTACGGGAATAATGGTGCCTTCGTCCATTCCTACTGCCAGGAAATACCAACAAGCCAGCTTCGTTTCAGGACTCATTGAGCCGTACATCCGACTGATTTCAGTATTGGCTTTTGAGGCAATGTCGCGCATTACTTGCAGTTGTGCTTCGTGGGGCAACGGCTTGACTTGCTCGAACAAACCCTGAGCGATTTCGGAACCGGCAGCACCGGGAGCCGCTGGTGTGATTGACTTGCCCAATTCGGTATAAACAAACCACAGCAAACCTAATTGATCGTCTACACTCAAGCTCTGAATTTCTGCTTTTCCTTGGTCGTAAGCGCTGGTAGTAGAAAATGTCATGTCAGTCTCCAAAATAATATGTATTGCTCAGTTTTCTTATTTTTGAGAAAACTTTTTTTTGCTACTTAGTTAAAGTACCTAATAAATAATGATGCTAGAATCTTGCTTAAGACAGAGATGATCCCGGACATAAGTTCGGGGAGTAAATTCACAAAAATTGAGAAAATTTGCAACCAAAGGATGAGGCAAATTTGACAAGATTGCTATTAGCTGTGTTCCTGATTAGCATTGTGTAGCCGATCGACGATCGCCTATAATCGCAACAGACCTGTATAGAGGTGGCTGTTATGTCGATCGCAACTGCAAAACGCTTCACCACAGAGGAATATCACCGCTTGACAGAACTGGGATTTTTTGCGGAGGACGAGCGAGTTGAGTTAATTAATGGAGAACTTGTGAAAATGGCAGCTAAAGGTACTGCTCATTCTGTTTGCGAGACACGCTTGGAACGCGAGTTATTTAAGCTGCTGGGAGAACGGGCGACACTGCGAGGGCAACAACCGATTATTTTGCCGGATGACAGCGAACCAGAACCCGATCGCGCGATCGTGCAAAATCGCCCTGACGACTATCTATCCTCTCACCCCTGTCCAGCGGATATACTGTTGCTGATTGAGATTGCAGATTCTTCTTTGAGTTATGACAAACAGGTTAAGTTGCCCCTTTATGCGGCAGCGGAAATCTCTGACTATTGGATATTTAATTTATCACAAACTTGCTTGGAATGTTACAGCGAGCCGTATCAGAATGCCCCTGGTCAATTTGGTTATCGCAAGACATTGATTTTTCTGCCCAACGAGTCTGTTAATCTACCTTGTTTTCACGACTTGGCGCTCGATTTATCGAGAGTGTTTCCGCCAACTGTAAATCCTGAATGATTTTGATATTCTTCCCAAGAAAATAGGCTGGCACATAGCCAGCCTAGAATCAGGAGAATTTTAATTGAAACTTGTTGAAATTCTAGCTAAACAAACCCGAAATACCGCCGACTGCTATTGCTCCAGCCAGCGCCGAAACAACCACAGAAGTTAGAGCCGTACCGAACAGCCACCAAGCAGCAGTTGCTGCGGCTTCGCGCGCATCTTCTGCTTGCTGCTTGGTCTTTTTCTTGATAT
>JBDTEI010000410.1:0-7254 GCA_039922675.1 Microcoleus sp. | reverse complement strand
CTTGTTCGTAGGGTAAGTCTTCTTGGCGGCCGCAAGCTGATTCTAGAGGGCCGATGGTTAATGTTAGAGGCGTGCGGAATTCGTGGGAGATATTTTGGAAAAATTCGGTTTTGAGCCGATCGGCTTCGAGGAGCCGTTCTGCCTGCTGTCTGGTAGTCTGGTAGAGGCGCGACTGCTGCACCGCTAGAGCAGCTTGAGTTGCCACTATTTGAGCTAGGTCAATGTCTGAGAGTTTCCAGTGGCGTATTGTGTAATTTTGGCGCAGGGAAATGCTGCCGATGATTTTGCCTTCGGAGATTAAGGGAACGACTAACAGGGCGCGGGCTGGCGATCGAACTTGCAGTTCTGTAACATTTAACTCGGGGTGTTCGTGGAGGTCTTCGATGGCCACCGGCTCTTTTGATACCATAACTTGCAGCAGCACCGGATTTCCCCCAATCGGCACTAAAGACTGCGGCAGGGAAGGATGAGCAAAAACCCAGCCGCGAGCGTTCGCAGCAGCACTCTCAGCAGCAGTCTCAGGGCCTGGAGGGTTCGCAACTACCTCTGGATTGTTAAAACCCTGTTCTACAGCCACGGTATCTTTAGTTGTGTCGTAGAGCCCCACGCACTGGACATATTCATCATCTTCTGTCCATAGAGATAGGGCGCAGCCGTCAACTTGCAAAGCTTGGCCGAGTTGTTGAGTAATCGCTGCAAAAATATTTTGGGGGTCGAGGCTCGATCGAATTGCCGTAGTAATAGTATTGACTAAGGCTTCGCGCTTGGCCAGCGCCCGCACCTTTTCGTAAGCCCTCGCTTGAGAAAGCGCCAAAGCCGCTTGGTCGGCCACCGTAATTACTAACTGTACCTCGTGGTCTTGCCACTGGCGCGGTCGATCGAACTGATGCAGCGCCAAGACAGCCATCAGTTCCATTTTGTAAAACAGCGGTACGATTAAGCTCGATCGAATATTCGCAGCTTGATAAGCCTGCAATCGCTGCTGATTGTCCCAGTTTAAAACTCTCTCATCAGTTTGGGCATCTTGAATCACCTCCACATCCAGAGTTTCCCAAACTAAATCCGGCAGCAAATCCGGCGAAAGTTCGGCGCTAGAAGCATCTTGTCTGGCTTCTGTATCGCCCCGCAACCCTTTAGTTTCCGCCTTCTCGTAAACGAACCACTCATCCGCCACCCGGCCGTCTTGGAACGGCCGCAGCAGACAGCAACTCACCTCAAACATCTGCCCGACGCTTTCCACAATTCTTTGCAGCATTTGCTGGTAATTGAGAGCCGATCGAATAGTATTGGTAACTGCATAAAGCAGCGATTCTTGCGAGAGAGCTCTGCGCAGTTCATTGGTGCGCGCTTTCAGGACATTGTGAGTATCAACAGCTTGACGGACAAGAGCTTTGAGTTCTTCAGCATCCCAAGGCTTGGTAACGAATTTGAATACTTTGCCAGCATTAATAGCTTCAACTAAATCTTCAAGATCCGTATAGCCAGTTAAAATAATTCGGATCACATCAGGGTATTGAGCCGCCGTCAGGCTGAGAAACTCCGTACCGCTCATTTTTGGCATTCGCTGGTCGGAAATAATCACAGCAACTTCTCCCTCTTTTGCCAAAATTTCGAGGGCGGCGGGGCCAGATTCGGCTCTGAGCACTTTATAGTCTCGATGGAAGGTGCGATAAAGCAAGTCGAGATTATCCGGTTCGTCATCGACAACCAGAATTTTTAGCTTAGGATTT
Source organism: Microcoleus sp. (assembly GCA_039922675.1). GTDB lineage: Bacteria > Cyanobacteriota > Cyanobacteriia > Cyanobacteriales > Microcoleaceae > Microcoleus. Next base: position 5,524 of record JBDTEI010000410.1, on the reverse strand, counting down.
GATTGGGAATTCATGCACCGTTCTCCTGTGCCCCGGGGCAGTTCGATTTAATAAGTCTGATCAAAGGAAGAATTCGCCGGTTTCAATTGCTGAAATCATACCATTTGCGATTGGGATGACTTATGACATAAGGGTTTGAAGTTTGCCTACCGTTGCATTATTTTTTTTAAACTGCTGTCACAATAAGTCCTGAATCTGAAGTTGTTGTGAGTGGGTCGAGGCAAGCATCAACCTTGACTTTTCATGTCGGGTTTTCAATTCCGAATTCTTCGCTCGCCACACTTGTCTGTCGTGCACCCCAATTTTATTATTTAATGATATTCACAAGAACCCTCGTCTTGCGGGAAGTGTCCTTGACCACTCACATCTATGCTGAGTGTTGAAACACGAATCCGGCACTTTTAACTGCCGTCTTAATATCTCATAATACATAGGAATAACCGTCCTGATTGTGAGTTGATTTACCTTTCTTTATGTGCTATTGTCGCTCCTTTGCCTGTTTTATTTGGTGTGTGAAAACTGTCTGTAGCACGATACAATAGACAACCAACATCTTCGCCTGTGTTTTTTCTGCCCTGGTGACAGCAACTTTAACATTCAGCCAAGGATATGGCTTTCCTCTCCGGCGCCTGTGCCCCTGACTGATATTTGGGGGTGGCTGACATACAACACAGACGGGGAACTGCGAGTGACGCAATTGCTGTACTATTTTAGTTAGACTGGCACTTTTTGGATCGATCGCGGCATTTTTTGTGCCTCGTGCAGACCTTTGACAAGCCAATTACTGCCGCGAAACACCCCAAGCTTGAGCATCCATCTGTTAATCTTAGCTAGGGATGTACTTTGTGGAAACTGATCGATCGGCTCGATCGAAGTTTTGAAGCTATCGATCGCGCGCAGCACAGTATCGCAGCACAAGATCTAGCCCCCGGCGCAACAGGTAAGGCCGGTTCGCGAGGGGACGGGCTTGCTGATTGCCCAGCACTGCTGAAAGCTGGGTTGTGGGGTAAAGCGGGCAGGTAGCCAACATCCGACGCGCGATCGCGCCCGGTATTGGTCTGGTAGATAGTTGAGTTGGTCAATTACCGCTGGACGGATAAATTATATGCGATCGGGTATTTCCGCAAGCAGAGAGCGGTAGGCTTCCGGGAACCAGACGTTAAAACCTTTTGCATTGTTTTTAATAAGTTTCCCGCTACCCACAAATCTAGTATTAGGGGATCGGTTTTCATTGGCAATAAATTTAGTCTAAAATGCTAAAGATTTCCAATTTACATCAGATAATACTTAAAGTCAAGCACAAAAAGAATGTGATTTAATCGACTTCATAAACTCTGCCTATAAATTATACCATTTGAAATTTGAGATTGGAGATGAGGAAAGACTGATGAATATTATGGTTGGGAGTTGGTCTAAAGTTACATTCTTTTTTAAAAGTGGTATTACGTTATCACCAGAAGTGAAGTTTCTCAGATGGGTAGCTCAGAAACCCGCGTAGAAAAATTAATATAGTGGCCTGGAATTGTGAATCCTTCCTTTTTTTCCTCACCGTCTCACGAACAACAAACCCCCGGACTTTCTGGCTTTTCGATCCGGGTGGCTGCGTCGCACGACTTGACGCAGCTAGCCGATATTTTGGCCATGAGCTTTCACTCCCGCGAGGGGTTTGTAGAATGGGTGTATCCGGTGTTGCGTTTGGGCATTTACGAAGATTTAAAAAATCGACTGCGTTCTAAGGCCGAACATTACATTTGTCTGGTTGCTGAGCTAGTCTCGCGCGATCTGGGAACCGAGAATTATCGATCGCCCGGAACTCAGTCTATAACAGGAACAATAGAAATGGCTCTGCGTTCTCGATTCCCTTGGCAAATCCCGAGTTATGACTATCCTTACTTGTCAAATTTAGCAGTTCACCCAGAGTATCGGCGACAGGGAGTTGCTCAACAATTGCTCAACAACTGCGAGGATACAGCCCGAGAATGGGGATTTTCGGAGATTTACCTCCACGTTCTGGAAAATAATCACGCGGCGCGACAATTGTACTATCAAGCCGGCTACCGCTTGCAACAGGTGGATTGGCATTGGACTTATTGGCTTTTTGGCCAGCCGCGCCGGCTGTTTTTACGCAAGCAGATTTCGTTGTCATCAACTCAGTATGTCAATTAAGCGTAAGCAATTATACCATTGTAGATTGGAAATTTGAGAATTGGGAATGACTGATGGCGATCGTGGTTGACAACTAGCATATAGTTGCATTTTTTGTGGAAACTGGTATTATTTTGAATATCACCAATTTTACAGACTAAATTGATTCAAGGATATTCAGAAACTCGACCTTCGCCTGTGTCCTATTCTAATTCTTCCTCTTTCAATTATTACAGCTAAATTGTTTGCTTTTTGAGCCACAACCGTGAAGCGTTAGACGTGCGTGGCTGAAATATCTGCCGAATTTCACTGGGGCTAATTGTGATGGTGGCTGACATTGGTCTAACCTCTTGATAATTGGGATAATTATTGGCTTATTGTCAATTCCTGACGCACAGATGCGGTAATCGCATCTACCAAGAACAATCTGTCGCTCACTGACAATTTTAGCTATAATTTAACTAATATTTGAAAAGATACGTCTTTTGAATTGGCGGAAGATTCATTATTTGTATCTAGCCAAAGATTATGATCATAACTTAAAAATTTTACTAAATTAGTATGCTCTAAAGTTGTTTTTGTGTCTCTGTTTAGAATCTCTAAAAACTTAATATCGCTGCCTAGATCTGCCGCATCCTCCTCCTCTGTATCTTCAATGACTTGTAAACGTTTTTGATAGGCATTGATTTGATGTTCAATGGCTTCTATAATAAACCTTAAATCTTTAAATGATAAATTCATATCATTTCCATTCCAAATAACGAATATTTAGGAATCCCTAACTAGACGGTTGCTTGAAGAAGCATATCCTCTACCTGTCTAATTTGATCCCAATCAATTGCTGCCACCCAAAGACTTTCCTCTTCAGAATATTGCACCACGCCATCCACTTCTAATTCTTCGCTATAGAGGGTGAGCAATTGACCATTTTGCAATTTAATATTTTGGCGACTCAAATCTTCAATTGTACCTACACAATTCAGACGAAGGCGACTCTGTGCATCAGCATTATGAAAGTCTGCAAAAATTCTAGGATAACTCATATTTATTACTACACTTAAGATGAATTTTTTGATGGGGGGATTTATGCAACTGACTCACTTAGATGAGCTTGTAGAGTGCGTCAGACGAAGTGATGGATTAATATAACCAAGGTTTGAGGGTCTGACGCACCCTAATCTATGTGCCAGTTGCCTAAGTCCTAGATGGGTTAGGAATGGTTGGTATCAGCAGAAGACTGGCTTTTTCTGGTGTTAAGCCAGTGAGAGTTGCATGATTTAAACTTCTGCCAGAAGTACGGATGACATCTCCACCTTCCGAGCGAACTTTAGCCACTGTGGTAACACCACTTGTCCGTGAGGGATTGCTAATGCTAATTCTGCTACAGACAATTCTACTGCACATTCCACAGAAATTCCCGTGATGCCGCTGGGGTGGGTTCCTATGGCACGTTGAATATCTTCTGGATAATTACGACCACCACGAACTACTAAGGCTTCGTTGGCAATGATCTCCACAGGTATTTTAGACATTTTAAAATTCCTAGTTTTTATATAAACGCAGGGTTTTGCCATTAGGTTGTGACCTTGCGTTTTGAGTAAAAAAATATATTATTTAATTTTTTTAATGTATCTAATAATAATTAGATTATCTTCAGAGTTAAAGTTATACCTAACACTAAAAACCCTTATCAATATAACAGGGCAGACATTATTGCCCGCCCCATCAAACTATCGATTAATAATCGAAGTCGCCGCCGCCCATGCCGCCGCCGCCACCAGAAGCAGCGCCTTCTTTGGGTTCAGGCTTGTCAACGACGATACACTCGGTTGTCAGCACCATGCCAGCAATAGATGCGGCATTTTGCAGAGCAGAACGAGTTACCTTAGCTGGGTCAACGATACCAGCTTCAAACATATCGACAAACTCATTTGTCGCTGCGTTGAAACCAACGTTGAACGGCTTTTCTTTGACACGTTCAGCAATGACAGCGCCATTCAAACCAGCGTTTTCAGCAATCCGCTTCAGAGGAGCAGCCAGAGCCCGTGCCACAATCAAAGCACCGGTCAATTCTTCGCCCTTCAGGTTGGCGTTCGCCCACTCTTCCAATTGAGGAGTTAGGTGAGCCAAAGTTGTACCGCCGCCGGGGACAATGCCTTCTTCGACAGCAGCTTTGGTCGCGTTGATCGCATCTTCAAGACGCAGTTTGCGATCCTTCATTTCGGTTTCGGTAGCTGCGCCAACTTTGATGACTGCGACGCCGCCAGCCAATTTGGCCAAACGTTCTTGCAGCTTTTCTTTGTCGTAGGAAGATTCTGTTTCTTCCATTTGACGACGAATTTGTTCGCAACGCGACTTGACAGCGACTTCGTTACCTTCGGCAACAATTGTGGTGCTGTCTTTGGTGATGGTGACGCGGCGAGCTTTGCCGATCATTTCGAGCTTGGTGTTTTCCAGTTTCAAACCGGCATCTTCGGTGATCAGTTGACCGCCGGTCAATACGGCGATATCTTCTAACATGGCTTTGCGTCGATCGCCAAAACCAGGGGCTTTCACAGCAGTCACGTTCAACACACCGCGCAGTTTGTTGACAACGAGGGTAGCTAAAGCTTCTTTCTCAATGTCTTCTGCAATGATCAACAGCGGGCGGCCTGAACGAGCTACTTGTTCGAGCACGGGTACTAAATCCTGTACCATACCGATTTTCTTGTCTGTCAGCAAGATGAAAGGTTCTTCTAGAATCGCTTCCATCCGCTCAGTGTCGGTGACGAAGTAGGGAGAAATGTAGCCTTTGTCGAAGCGCATCCCTTCAGTGATTTCGAGTTCAGTGGTCATAGACTTCCCTTCTTCCAGGGAAATTACGCCTTCCTTGCCCACTTTGTCCATTGCGTTGGCAATCATTTGGCCGACTTCATCGTCGTTACCAGCAGAGATGGAGCCTACTTGAGCGATGGATTTGGAATCTACTACTTGTTTGGCGTGTTCGGCAATTTTTTCGACCAAGAAGCCGGTTGCTTTGTCAACACCGCGCTTGAGGGCGATCGCATTTGCGCCGGCTGCGACGTTCCGCAGGCCTTCTTTGACCATTGCGTGAGCTAGAACGGTAGCTGTTGTGGTACCGTCGCCTGCTGCGTCGTTGGTTTTGGAGGCGGCTTGACGGATCAAGGCAACGCCTGTATTTTCTACGTGGTCTTCTAGTTCGATTTCTTTGGCGATGGTAACGCCGTCATTGACGATTTGAGGAGCTCCGAATTTCTTTTCGAGAACCACGTTACGGCCTTTGGGGCCGAGGGTGACTGCTACTGCTTCGGCGAGAATGTCCATACCGCGTTCGAGGGCGCGACGTGCATTTTCGTTATAGATGATGCGCTTAGCCATA
>JBDTEI010000409.1:0-3290 GCA_039922675.1 Microcoleus sp. | reverse complement strand
ATTTTAGATTTTAGATTTTAGATCGATCCTAAAGATGAGTTTTGTGGGTAAAATCCAAAGGTTGTTTGTAGGAAAGCTTTTTTCGGAAGCCCTCACCGCACGCAAATAGGGATACCAGCGCCCGATAGAAGTCGTGAAGAGCCCCAAATTTTAGACCAAAGTTCCAACCCCCAGATTGCATCTGCCCTTGTCAATCGCCAATCGAAAATACTTTGGGCGCAGACGACTGATTTAATTTTACGAGGAGAATTGCATGAATGTCGATCGACCGTCTTGGTTTAAAATTGCATTACAGGTTCGGGGCTCCGTCATTCCCTCAATTTGGTTTCGGGTTTTACTGTGCGGCGGCTTTGGACTTTTTATTTCCCTGCTGCACTTTTTGAAATTGCCAGTTTCCTTACCAATTTTATCTAGTATTGTACCGAGTATTGTGCTGGGTTTACTGTTAGTTTTTAGGACTAATACAGCCTACGAGCGATTTTGGGAAGGTCGGAAATTATGGGGGACTTTAGTCAACAACGTCCGCAATTTGGCGCGCCAAATCTGGGTAGCAATTGAGGAAAAAGACCAGCAGGATATCGCACTCAAAAAGTCAGCACTGCGCCTGTTACCTGCCTTTGCAGTGGCGATGAAACTGCACTTGCGGCAACAATCAGTAGTAAATCCTGAATTAGAGCCGTTAATGTCTCCATCGCAGTACCAAAAACTCAAGTCAATGAACAATCCGCCGCTCGAAATTGCCTTTTGGATTGATGATTATTTGCAGGAGCAGTACGATCGAAATTGCCTCAATGTCTATCAGTTAACTGCGATCAAACAGTTGCTCAACTCTATGATTGATACATTAGGTGGCTGCGAGCGGATATTGAAAACTCCTATCCCTTTAGCTTACGCGATTCACCTGAAACAGCTATTGTTGCTTTACTGTTTGGCACTGCCCTTTCAAATGGTGAGGGATTTGACTTGGGGAACAGGCCCAGTTGTGGCTTTAATTAGTTTTACTTTGTTCGGTATCGAAGAAATCGGCATTGAAATAGAAAATCCCTTCGGGCTCGATGCCAATGATTTGCCTTTGGACAATATTTGTGCTACCATGCAGCGCAATATTGACGATTTAATTTCTTTGTCTCCTAGCGTTCACGAGCGCGCCAGAAAGCAGTAGAGTCATGAGTAATAAGTCATTAGTCATTAGTCATTAGTGAACTTTATGGGTGGCTTCACCAATAACCCTCACCGTGCAGACAGATTTAATAAACCCGCCCCATTAGAAAACCCTTGACTAAGGTTAATTTTTAACAATTAACCGCATTAATCCAGCCAAAACCAACAATAAAGGCGTCAGCCAATCTCCCCAGCGCACGTACAAAGTCCGAGTTTGCCGGCGATAAATAGTAGCATCTTGGACTTCATAAGTATTAATTCTAGACTTCCAAATTGTCTCGCCACGAGGATTTACAAAAGCAGAATAACCCGTATTAGTTGCGATCGCTGCCCACCGATCAGTTTCAATTGCCCGCATCACATCTAAAGCGTGATGTTGAGCAAGCATCGGCGGCTTGTAATGGGCATTGTTGGAAGCTGTAATCATAAATTCGCCCCCATTTGCTGCCTGATATCGAAAATTTTCAGCAAAGGCGGAATCGTAACAAATTCCGACAATGGCGCGGCCAAATGGCGTATCAAACAATTGTTTTGAGTTTCCTGGTACTAAACGAGCATCTAAGGGTGACAGCCGATTGATAATCCCGCCTAAGATTTGGTAAAAAGGGATATATTCGCCTAAAGGTACTAGCTTTAGTTTATCGTAGCGGCCGACAATTTTTCCAGTTTTGTCGATCGCAAATAAGCTGTTCGTCATGCTATCTCCTGCCTGTCCGAATCCTCCAATCCAAGCCACAACGCCGCGTTCGAGAATAGCTTTGTAAAAAGAAAGAGTGGAACGCTGATACTCGTTTGTCCAGATAAAAGGCAAAGCTGTCTCTGGAATTAACACAGCATCGACTTTTCTGTCTGCTAACTCTTTGTATCCAGCGGTGTAACCTTCCAAAGCGCGCCGCCAACCCGCTGAGTCAAATTTAATTTCGTTAGGAATATTTCCTTGAATAATCCCAATTTTTAATGCTGTTCCCGCCTCTTGAATTAAAGGGCGGTTGTACAAACTCCAGCCGACAATATGCAAAACTAAAAACAAACTCGCAGGCAAAAGAAAAGGAATCAAATTCTTCCCTCTTCCTTCTTCCTTCTCTCCTCTTCCCTCTTCCCTCTTCCTTCTTCCTTCTTCCTTCTTCCTTCTTCCTTCGATAAAAGCTTCGGCAATTAAGCCATTTATTGCTACAATGGCTGCTGTGACTGCGCTGGGCCCGGAGAGTTGTCCGAGGTGCAATATTGCTAAATTGTGCGGGCTTTGGGTGTAAGATAGTGATGTCCACCACAAAGGAGTGGAACTCCAAAGACTTTCTAAGGCGCACCACAAAGCTGTGCCAATTAAAACGCGGGTTAACGCTGAAAATTTAGCTTTACCCCCCCCAGCCCTGCCTTGTAAAGGGGGGGAGTTAAGAGTTAGATTTTCCCCTGGTAAAGTGAGGGAGTTGAAAATTACAAATAGCCAGGCCCAAAGGACGACTAATGCGGCTCCCCAGAGGGTGATGAATGCCCAGCAAAAAAGTGCGATCGCCAAACTCGGCCACCAAGGAACTCCCAACCAAGTCATCGGGTGTATTCCCATAATCCAAGATAAGGCTAATCCGTGATAGCCAATTCCCCAAAGAGAAGGAAGAAGAAAGAAGGAAGAAGGAAGAAGGAATAAGAAAGAAGGAAGAAGTTTTTGTTTTTTTTCTTTGATTATTGGTTGTTCATAACTGACAACCAAAACCCAGAGGGGAACTAATGCTACCCAAGCTAACAGCCAAGCATTGAATGGTGCTGTTGTCAATGCCATCAAAATGCCGCTGAAAAATGCGTGAAGCGGAGCTCTCCCGCAGGGAATCCCCCCGCCTAATATTTGAGATTTCCCAACCGCGAGTTTTTCAAATTTAAGCCGGTTAAATATCGCCACTTTGATCATTGCCAAATATAATAATTCTTAATCAATATATCAGATTAATCGGGAAGTTGGACAACGAGCAATGTACGGGATATCAAGGATGTAACGCATTTAACGGAGTTAGCGGCAGGAAATCTCTTAAATTATACTTGCCAAAACAAAAAGCGCCCTCATTTCTGAGAGCGCTTTTTGTCAATCATTTTTGTTAATCAAAAGCTAAATTTAGCCGTTGATGGTAGGAGCAACC
>JBDTEI010000408.1:0-6359 GCA_039922675.1 Microcoleus sp. | reverse complement strand
TTTGCAGCCAACTACACACAAATGGGCGAACAAATACGCATTGCCCTACAGCCAAATATCCAGCAGTTCGGGTTAGAATTAACTCAGATATTAATTGAAAATATCTCGATGCCGCCTGAAGTGGAAGCAGCCCTAGACAAACGAGCCTCGATCGGACTTCTGGGAAATATGCAGCAATATACCCAATATCAAGCTGCTAACGCTATAGAAGCATCAGCCAATAACCCCAGCGGCGGCAATCAAGCATTAGAATTGGGCATGGGAATGGCAATGGGTCAGCAAATGACAAATATGATGCAGTCACCAGCATCGCCAACACCGCCGCCACCTCTCCCAGCAACACAAACTCAGTGGTACATTGCCCCGAACGGTCAACAATTAGGGCCCTTTGAACTGCATCAACTTATGCAAAATGGTTTGACACATCAGGTAATGGTTTGGCGGGCAGGTTTTGACGGCTGGAAGTTAGCATCGCAAGTGCCGGAATTAGTATCTTTGTTTGCTACAATGCCGCCGCCTCCCCCACCAGCAGCCACCTAAAATTTGGCATATTTAGTTAATCGGTAATTGGTAGTCGGTATGCTTTCCCGATTACCGATTACCTATTGCCTCTTACCTCACAAATTAACTACTATTATGAATAATTCTGAAGCTGCTGTTAAACGTTTTCCCTGTCCTAGCTGCGGCGCTTATTTACAGTTCAATCCCAAAGCAGGAAAGCTAAAATGTGCTTACTGCGGCTGGGAAGATGCAATTCCCCAAAGTGCCGAAGAAGTACAAGAAAATTCTTACGAACAATATCTAAAACCAGACAAAACGACGCTGACACAGCTATCAACAACAGCCTTAGAAGTAAAATGCAATGATTGCGGAGCAAGTATTACTTTTGAACCGCCGAAAGTAGCGGGGAAATGTCCGTTTTGCGCTTCTCCAATTGTGGCGAAACCCGCAAAGGCCAGCCCTAGCTTACACCCAGAGGGAATTGTACCCTTTCAAGTTACTGATAAACAGGCCAGAGAAAGCATTCAGAAGTGGCTTAGCAACCGCTGGTTTGCTCCTTCTGCTTTGCAATCCCTAGCGCAACAGGAGAAAATTCAAGGGGTTTATTTGCCGTTTTGGACTTACGACTGTTATACGGTGAGTTACTATAAGGGCGATCGCGGAGAACACTACTATGTGACTGAGAGTTATACAGAAACAAATGCTAACGGTGAAACTGAAACTAAAACCCGCGAAGTGCAGCATACCAGATGGTGGCCTGCTTCTGGCAGAGTCGATCGCACTTTTGACGATATTCTGATTCCCGCTACAACTTCAGTTTCACGCCCTCACCTAGATGAGTTAGAACCTTGGCATCTCAAAGAGTCGCTGCGCGCGTACAATTCATCTTATTTAGCTGGGTTTGAAGCACAGCGATCACAAGTTTCTCTCCCTCAAGGATTTGAAGCTGCTAAAAATATCATGGCGGGTAATATTCGCTTCGATGTTTGCAGGGATATCGGCGGCGACACTCAGCGGGTTCACAGCATTTCTACAGATTACAATGCTATCACTTTTAAGCATATTTTGCTACCTGTGTGGATGTGTGCCTATCGCTATCAAAACAAGCAATATCAAGTAATAATTAATGCTCGCACCGCCGAAGTTCAAGGCGATCGTCCATACAGTGTTTGGAAAATTACTGCTGCTGTTGTTAGCGGTATCGTGTTTGCAGGTGCGATGTACCTATTGTTTAGTGTAATTGGAGATATATCCGTATTCCCGGTGTCCCGCGACCCCTACCCCAACCAACTTCCTTGCCAGTACCCAGGCCAAAATTACCTGCTGCTCCTATTCCATCTGCTAATTAGAAATATAGTGCGATCGCCAGTTTCTGAGTTGTCGTTGCGCGGCCGAGAAACCGGGTTTTTTGCCTCGTTTGTGGGTGACACCGCAAGATTGTCGGAAAAACCCGGTTTCTGACTTGTCGTTGCGTGGCGGAGAAACCGGGTTTTTTGCCTCGTTTGTGGGTGAAAGTGAAAGATTGTCGGAAAAACCCGGTTTTTGACTTGTCGTTGCGTGGCATCGCTTTCTAAACTATATTGCCAACATTCAACTCACCGAGACGCTTCAAAATACTCAGTACCGCGTACAAATCATTTCCAGGATTGAAAATGTAAAACTTCCGAGAAAAAGCGTACTGCGGTGTTTCCCCCTTAACTAATTTGACAAATAGAAAATCTGCCCCATTCATTAACAAACCGTAAGTAGGTCGATCGCCCGTCACACTACCTAACATATAAGCTAATAACTGCGGAATACCGACTTCCAAAGAAAACGCCGCTTTTTTCGACTCGACAACTACTACCCAAAACTCCTGAAACAAAGCCAAAACATCCATTTGTCCCCTGACAATTAGTCCTTCATCTTCGTCAATAATTTCTACAGATTTTTCGGAAGTAACGTGAAAAGGAGCAAGATAAAAATCAGCTAAATCTAAAAGCGGAGACAGTACGACCATTTTGACTGTATTTTCTAGAAGTGGCGGATGTTTGAGCAAATTCCTGTAACTTGCTTTCACTCTATCCAGTCGCTGCTTTTCAGCATCAGTGATTTCTGGCAAATCATCTTGCCACTCCCGAAAGAATTGGTCATCCTCAACCCACTCAATTTTGAATTGGGTTTCCCAATCATTTATTGCAACATTTCTAGCTTGAATTGTTTGTGCCATGAATTTAACTTTTTTAAGCAATTGTTTTGATAATTTATAATAGCAAAACTTAATAAGAAGAGAAGAGAAGAGGAGACGGCAGTGCCGTGTCCCTACAGATTTGATGAAAAATGTCAGATTCCGGGTAGGGAAACGGCATTGCCGTGTCCGGCCTTCGAGGAGACGGCAGTGCCGTGTCCCTACAGATTTGGTGAAAAATGTCAGATTTCGGGTAGGGAAACGGCATTGCCGTGTCCGGCCTTCGAGGAGACGGCAGTGCCGTGTCCCTACGGATTTGGTGAAAAATGTCAGATTTCGGGTAGGGAAACGGCATTGCCGTGTCCGGCCCACAGATTTGGTGAAAAATGTCAGATTCCGGGTAGGGAAACGGCATTGCCGTCTCCTCTCTACAGATTGCCTAGAAAATGTAACGAGTTGTAACGTATAATTAAGGCGAAGCGAACAGAGGGCAGTAGTATTAAATGCGAGTTGCGATCGCCGGAGCCGGCTTAGCAGGACTATCCTGCGCTAAATATCTTACCGACGCGGGTCACACCCCCATCCTCCTAGAAAGTCGGGACGTACTCGGCGGCAAGGTAGCCGCTTGGAAAGATGCAGATGGCGACTGGTACGAAACCGGCCTCCACATATTTTTCGGTGCATACCCAAATATGCTCCAACTATTCAAGGAACTTGACATCGAAGACAGGCTGCAATGGAAAGAGCACTCGATGATTTTCAATCAGCCGGAGACGCCCGGAACCTATTCGCGCTTTGACTTTCCGAATATTCCGGCCCCCTTCAACGGCCTTGTGGCTATCCTCAGAAACAACGATATGCTCACCTGGGGCGAAAAAATCAGTTTCGGCCTAGGTTTGGTTCCGGCGATACTTCAGGGCCAAAAATACGTCGAAGCAATGGACAAATACTCCTTTTCCGACTGGCTCAAAAAGCAAAATGTCCCCCCCAGAGTCGAAAAAGAAGTATTCATCGCCATGTCTAAGGCGCTGAATTTTATCGACCCCCACGAAATATCTGCAACCATTCTGCTGACAGCCCTCAACCGCTTCTTGCAAGAGACAAAAGGCTCGAAAATGGCCTTTTTAGACGGCCCCCCTACGGAGAGGTTGTGCCAGCCGATGGTAGACTACATAACTGAACGCGGTGGCGAAGTTCGGGTGAATGCACCCATTGGTGAGTTTTTGCTCAACGATGACAATACCGTGCGCGGTTTCCAGATTCGGGGCGTCAAAGGGGCAGAGTCAGAAATTCTGACGGCTGATATTTACGTTTCGGCGATGCCGGTTGACCCGCTGAAGTTGATGATGCCGAAACCTTGGGGCGAAATGGATTATTTCAAAAAGCTCGAAGGTTTGGAGGGAGTACCGGTGATTAATGTACACTTGTGGTTCGATCGCAAGCTGACAGATATCGACCATTTGCTATTCTCGCGATCGCCCTTGCTGAGCGTCTACGCCGACATGAGCAACACCTGCCGCGAATATGCCAACCCAGACAAATCTATGCTGGAACTGGTACTCGCACCGGCCAAAGACTGGATAGGCAAATCTGACGAAGATATCGTCGCAGCCACAATGGTCGAGTTAGAAAAACTCTTTCCCGACCAAATCCCAGAACCTGCCAAAGTGCTGAAATATCACGTAGTCAAAACCCCACGTTCCGTCTACAAAGCCACTCCCGGCCGTCAAGAGTGCCGTCCCACGCAAACAACTCCGATTAGCAATTTCTATCTAACGGGGGATTATACAATGCAGCGTTATCTTGCGAGTATGGAAGGTGCCGTGCTTTCTGGTAAGCTGACAGCGCAGGCTATTTCAACGGCCAATAAAAAATGAAAAATTAAGAATTTTTCATAAGATGTAAAAAAATCTCCCGTTGTCTCAACGGGGGGAATGTCAGTTCTAATCTTTAAATTTCTTATTCTCGGATGCTGCAACTGTCAAAACTCCAGTGCATGAGAACTCTGGCCTCTTTGGATGAATCCTACGAACTGTGCCGCCAAGTCACAGCGAGTTATGCCAAAAATTTTTATTTAGGCACTCAACTCATGCCCGAAGCCAAGCGTCGGGCAATCTGGGCGATTTACGTCTGGTGCCGCCGCACCGACGAACTCGTAGATGGGCCTGGTTCTGAGGCTACGACCCCTGAAACCCTAAATTTGTGGGAAAAACGCCTAGAATCTGTGTTTGCGGGTCATCCCCACGACGATTACGATGTCGCTTTGGTGGATACGTTGTCTCGTTTCCCGATCGACATTGAGCCGTTTAGAGGGATGATTGCGGGCCAGCAAATGGACTTGTACCGCAGTCGCTACGAAACTTTTGAAGAGCTCAATCTTTACTGTTATCGAGTAGCGGGTACTGTCGGGCTGATGTCGATGTCTGTGATGGGTGTGGACGAATCGAGTTCCGCTGCTAACTGGAATTGGCACTGGGGAAATAAAATTCCCCAGGAAGAAGCAATCGCCCTCGGTATAGCCAAGCAGTTAACTAACATTCTGCGCGATGTCGGAGAAGACGCCCGTCGCGGCCGCATTTACCTGCCCTTAGAAGACTTAGCGCTGTTTAACTACACCGAAGAAGATTTATTCAACGGTGTGATTGACAACCGCTGGCGGGAATTGATGAAGTTTCAAATTCAGCGAGCTCGCAAATTGTACGCTAGCGCCGAACCGGGAATCAAAGTGCTGAGTCCCGACATCCGCTGGACAGTTTGGGCTGCGACAATGTTGTACAGTAAGATCTTAAATGCGATCGAACGCAATCAATACGATGTGTTTCAGAAGCGGGCTTATGTTCGCAATTCTCAGAAACTGCTGTGTCTCCCCGCCGCTTGGATGAAGTCAAAAGTGCTTTAGCCACGGGCAATTTTGCTGGCGATTCGGGAAGGGATAAGGGGTATTTGTCAAGTTACAAATTATATGATGTCCAGCAAATTGCATATTAGATTGGTAGGGACACGGCAGTACCGTGTCCTTAGCTGTTTTGTGTTAATCTAAGTCAAATTGGTGGTGTAGCGGGTGGAATGTTCAATTGGGCGATCGCACTTTCCAGTAATTCCTTTTCCTGCTGAAGCTTTGTTTCTAAAGTTTGAATTTGTTCCCGGCGCGCTTCAACTTCGATCAAGCGCCGAGACAACTCTTGACTTTGCAAAGTGAGAGATTGCCGCCACGCTTCCGCCTTCTGGGCTTCTGCCTGCAAAAAATCGGGAGTAAAGCCAGTTGTCAAATACTTCTGAACTAATTCTAGTACCCAGTTTGTAGCTGCTTGAACCTTCAAAATCTTGCGGTTTTCGCCAATATCTGCTAATACTAGCATCCCTTCATTTAAAACATTTGGAGCCAAATTTGGCGGTAGCGTCAAGACAGTTTCTTGAAAAAGCATAGCCCAAGTCTCATCAGAATTTTGACAAGCCAACAATTGCAGACTTATCTCACCTGAAATTTCCTTCTTTTGTACTTGGGCCAAATATAGCATAAGATTTATTGGTTATTTGTTATTAGTGATTGGTTATTCGTGATTGGTTATTTGTTGTAGGATTTGCGAGTTCCTAGGGGCGGGTTTTACAAACAATACAATCTATTCCTGAAACTATTTATCTCGTAAACCCGCCCCGGCAACTGTCAACTGTCAACTGTCAACTGTCAACT